>JBDHWX010000115.1:0-6291 GCA_039810365.1 Bdellovibrionales bacterium
CAATGGCCCTTTTTGCATTTTGGCACAATGGCACGATTCCAGAGAAACAAAAAAATTATACAGATTATGAAGTATTTCTTCTTTTTCATAAGGCTTAACATTTTCTTGAGTTAGAATATTTAATATCTCTTGGTAGGTATAAACCCTATCTCCATTATAAATTCGTAAATCACGCATAGATAAAGCTTTATCAACCCATTGTTCGACAGAGCTGCTCATGTTCCCATAAAGAGTTTTTAAAATAGAGTTTCTCTTATTTTTAAGTTCTTCACGGTTTAAAAAAAACTCCGATACGTTAGATGCTTTTTCGGTACCGATTGCATTTGGATTTTTTATTATAATGCTTGTTTTAAAATCTTCCCATTTTATCGAGCTTTGCTGTGAGCACAAACTCTTCTGAGTCTGAGTAGCTCCATGAACAAATAAACTGTGACTAAGAAAAAATGTTAAAATCCAAATCATCTCCACACTCCTAATTGGTTATTGGCTACAGCGAACTATGGTTTTTGCCTCCTCAAATGTTTTTTTATAGTTACTGCTGACACAATTCTCCCAAGAAATCAGCTTTTCGTCGGCTTCTTTGTATTTTTTTTCTTTTCCTAATTTAATGCCATCTTGCAAGAGGCTCCAACATGTATTATCAAAACTCGCAACACCACTTGGTAATAAAAAAGGACCATGGAGAGTGAGCAGCCTGGATTCTTTTGAATCCCTCTTGTATATCTCTAGAAGTTCTTTTTGCTTCTTCCTAGAAAAAAAATCTGATACCTGATCATCATATTTTTCTAACTGAGAATAAAACATCTCTTTGTTCTGTGGACACTTATCCCAAAAATGATTAAGTTCATCTAAACTTCCTGCAAAACCAAAAAGTCCATAAAATACAATGGATAGAAAAACTATTTTTACTTGCATACTTTGTCCTCTGCCTTTTCCTCTTTTTTCATCACGACAGGAGGAATTGTGTTACCTTTTTCCATACACCTCTTAATATACTCCATATGTTGTTTAGTCTCAGAATATTTTCCTAATTTTGTTACCCAATCTCTTGTTTTCTTTGAAGGCGGTCTTCCTAACAATTTTAAACCATTTCCTGGCCCCATATTGTAAGCTCCTGTAACAGCCACCATAAAGTGCAACATTTGATCTTTTCCCTCAATGATGTCGGCATCAAGTTGATTTTGAAACGTCAACATAATGTGCTTAAGATAAAGAGCAGAGGCGCCAATAGCAAGATGAGGTTCTTTTGCCTTTGCAACATTAAATCGAGTAGGATAACCTTGAGATTTGGCCTGTTGAGGATTTGCCTTAACAAAAGCAGGATCCACTTTTAACAAATCAATATAGGACTTCCAATCAAGAGCAAGCCCTCTGTTTTTTAAAACAGTATTTGCATAGACAAAATTTGCCCTTTCTTGTTTTGTTATTGGATCAATGGGCTTATTTTGTTTTTCTTTTTTTAGATTGCTTCTTACTTTTTCTTGAAACGCATCTTGCAGCTGCTCAAGATTTTCAAATTGTTTTTCACTCTGACCTAATGAGCTTATAATCGCACCAACGGTATCCGCCGTATTGGGCATAAATTGTGCAATACCGACTGCTCCAGAGCCACTCTTGGCATCTGCATCCCAGCGACTCTCAATAAACAGCAGACATGATAGCATAGGTTCTGGAATTTGAAATGCTTTGGCTGCATCACGAACATAGTGCTGATACTCATTTAAATAATTCTCATGATGATCATCTTTACAGTTTTTTCTTGAGCGAAAAAAATATTCTTCTAACTCTTTTGAGCTTTTAAAAGCCGACGTATAATTTTTTACATCTTGTGTAATATCTCGAAAAAGTGAAGATTGGCACAACATCGTTAAATTGTATGCGGAACATTCTTGACAGTCCACATTTGGTGTTGGCTGTGCAACTGTAATTGGAGCCCTTGTTTCTTGCGGTGAAGTTCTCTGCACAGAAACTGGCTGCTCTTTTTTTGCAGCCACCTGAGGTTTTTCTGGTGGTATTATTTCTTTTGATTTCTCGTAAACAGAATCTGCTCTAAAAAAAGTACTCTTTGCATAACCAGTCCTATCACCATGCGGAGTTTCGAAACGTACCTGGTAGTAGATGGCTCCATCAACAGTTGCACTTCTTAAATACTCAACAGCAGAACCCTGTTGTGGCCAAGCCACCTTTGTGGGGATAAGGTCGGAAAGTCCAAGTTCTTCAAATTTTGCAAAGGCTTCCGAACCAGATTTGTAACTTTGATAATCGTAACCTGGCATAGAATATAATGTTGTGGTCTGATTGACTATAAAATGAGTACCCTTTTGCGGTTCAGCAGAAATAGCTGTAGTGGCTAGCAATAAGATTAACAAAAATGAAGAGATTTGCATCTCCAATATTATCTAATAACCTGAAAAATCTCTCAAATATTTAAATAAAACCAGACCCCTTTTAGCCCCCAAGAATTTAAATATTATTTACAAATACATTTTCTGGCTCTTTGTCTGGTTCTACTTTTTATTAAGAAGCTTCTCTTAAAGTTATTTTGAAACACAAACAAAAAAAGCTTTTCTAAAGACCATTTGACGCTTTTTGCAAGAAAGCGTAATTTTTAGCTCATGAAACCTTCTGATCTTATTTTTGAATCTCATAAACCAAAAGATTATTTAAGCGAAATCCCACCCCTTGTTACGTTTCACTCCCCTCTCGTCCAAGAGCAAATCGAAAAAATCCAGACGCAAACCAAAGAACCCTATATTAAAGCAAAACTAGCATTTGAATTTGTACGAGATAAAATCCAACACTCTTTTGATTTTGAAAGTCACTTTGTGAGTATCACCGCTGAAGAAACTCTTCAAAGCAAAGAGGGAATCTGTTTTGCAAAGACTCATTTATTAGCAGCACTTTTAAGAGGAATGCATTTTCCAACCGGCTTTTGTTATCAAAAAGTTTTAAAAGGCAAAAATCCCGGTTACGCTCTTCATGGTCTTAATGCCGTTTTTATTGGACACATAGGTTGGTTTCGAGTGGACCCAAGGGGAAATAAACCCGGTGTTGACTCTCAGTTTACAACCATCGAAGAAAAACTTGCCTATCCCATTCGAACAGAGCTTGGAGAGATCGATTATCCCTATGTTTTTACAAAGCCCCTTGATGCTGTTATTGATTCTATGAAAAGCTCTCCTAATTGTTTTAACTTATTTAACAATAGGCCTTCGGATATTTTTTTACCTGAATGGGCCAATCCTCAAGTCTAAGGCTTTAGAGATTTTGCTCTTTGCAGCATCGAGTTGCAACCATCTTCTAATGGGATTAAGATATCTCTTAGGTTCGTACCATCTTTATTTTGACCATGTTTTTTGGCTAAAGTAATCCTGATACATCAATAAATAAAAAGGAGATGCCCTATGGCAAAAATTACTTTTCACGAAAAGCCCGTTCATACCTATGGAAATCTTCCACCCGTTGGAAGCTCCCCAAAGAATTTTCATTTACTTCGAAACGATCTTTCTGAAGTAACCCTTGATACATATTCTGGAAAAATTAAAGTTCTAAATATTTTTCCAAGTATCGATACTCCCGTTTGTGCGACAACTGTAAGACGCTTTAATCAAGAAGCTGCCAAAGCAAAAAATGCAGTTATCCTGAATATTTCAGCTGATCTCCCCTTTGCTCAAGCCAGGTTTTGTGGTGCAGAAGGAATCAAAAATGTTGAGACCCTTTCTTGTTTTAGAAGTACTTTTGGTGAAGACTGGGGCGTTAAAATTACAGATTCACCTCTAAAAGGACTCTTATCAAGAGCTGTTATCGTCTTAGATAAAAACAATAAGGTGATTTACTCAGAACAAGTTAGCGAAATTACCCACGAACCCTCTTACGACAAAGCCCTTAAAACCTTCCTCTAAAAGGTGCCAGCCGCTTTTTTGACCAAGGCGCTATCTTATTCTTTACATTGACAAGAGCTATTCATTGGGAATGAATAGCTCTATGCCTATAATTCGAGCCATTCAAAAAAATGACCTTGAAAAGATTCAAGAGTTTACAGATTTTGAAATCGGTCAGGGTTATTACTCAAATTCCGAAATCAAAAGTATTTTTGAAAGATCCCTCAAACAAGGTGTCATGTGTTCCTTTCTTCTAGTCGAAGGAGAATCGATTTGTGGCATACGTTTTTCTTTTCCACATGGCAATTGGCAACATGGAAAAGGCCAAGCCTTAGCTGCACACCTTTGGCCTCACCCCATCCAGGAAACAGCTTATTTCCAATCTCTTTTTTTAAGTTCAAAATTTCAAGGTGACGGCTGGGGAGGAAAACTTTCCCAAGAAAGTCTTAAAGCATTAAAAAAGATAGGCGCAAGAGGTGTTGTTTGCCACTCATGGAAAGAAAGCCCTAATAATTCTTCGACTCGATATTTACAAAAACTTGGCTTTCGACACATTTGTGAACATCCACTTTATTGGAAAGACGTTCCATACAACTGTACCCGATGCCACAAACCCCCTTGCCAATGTACAGCAATTGAAATGTATTTAGAGTTAGAAAAAATAAATAACAAGGAGCTCTTATGAGCACATCTTATTGGCTTGATAGAAGTCCAAATAAAGAAAAGAAAATTTATGACATTGTCATTGTTGGAGCTGGAATTTCTGGTCTTTCAACAGCTTTTTGGCTTAATCAAGAAGATCCTTCTTTAAAAATAGCAATCGTTGAAAAATCCAGAATGACATTTGGAGCTAGCGGTAGAAACGCAGGTTTTATCACCTGTGGTTCTGTGGAACATTTTAATCGCATGATTGGTAAGCATGGGTTAAATCAAGCTCTCGATATTTGGAAATTCTCACAAAAAAATTTAAATTTACTTGAAGAAAAAATTATTCAAGATGATGCCAAATCTCTTGAATTTGAAAAGAACGGAGCATTTTCTCTAGCAGCACAAGAAAACGAATATAATGAACTCAAAGAGGTTTCAAAACTTATGGGAACCCTCGATATTAAAACAGAAATTTATGACGAAAAAGGAATCGAAGACTCTGTTGGTGCTGTCAACTTTGTAGGGGGAATTCGTTATCTTGATGATGCCTCAATAAACCCAGTCAAACTGGTTTGTAAACTCCACTCCCAAGTCAAAGCCGATCTTTTTGAAAATACCGAAGCTTTTGCCATTGAGTCTTCTCCTGATGGTTCAAGATTTTTAAAAACAGATAATGGAATATTTGAAGCTTCCATGATTGTGATTAATTTGAATGGTTACTCTTCAACTCTTCATCCGTACTTTCATGACAAAATTTATCCAACCCGTGGTCAATGCCTGATGATGGAATCTGTTCCTAGATTTATGAATGGACCTTGTTATGCAAACTTTTATTTAGATTATTTTAGACAAATCCCAACTGGAGAACTTTTAATTGGTGGCTTTAGACAAGTAGAAAAAGAAACCGAAACGGGGATATCAGATCACATCACGGAACCAATACAAAACGCTTTACATGATTTTATTAAAACACACCTTCCAAAGCTCAAGAATTCTAAAATTACACATAGGTGGTCGGGAGTTATGGGCTTTTCTAAAGATGGAGAGCCCATGGTAGGATCGATTCCAGATGATCCCCAAGTTTTTTTCTCTGGAGGATTTACAGGTCATGGCATTGGTATGGCCTTTCATACCTCAAAAACCTTAACAGATCTTATTTTTGGGCGTAGTATCCCATCATGGATTTCGGCTCGCAGATTTAGTTAATTTTTTTAAGGAGGTCATTTATGTCTCAACGTCTCGACTATAAAAAAGCTTCTCCCGATGCATTTAAAGCCATGCTTCAAATGGAAGAATATGTTCATAAAACAGGTCTTGAAAAATCTCTTTTAGAACTTGTTAAAACAAGGGCCTCACAGCTTAATGGTTGTGCCTGGTGTTTGGATATGCACACAAAAGATGCTAGAGCCCGTGGAGAAACCGAACAGCGCCTTTATTTAATTTCTGTATGGAGAGAAGCTCCTTGCTACTCACCAAAAGAGCGAGCAGCCCTTGCTTGGACAGAAGCTGTCACTCAACTTAGTACACATGGAGTTTCCGATGAAATTTATAATGAGGCTCGTAAATACTTTGATGAAAAAGCTCTAACAGACCTCACCATTGCGATTATTGCAATCAACGGATGGAATCGCTTTAATGTGGCTTTTCAAGCGCCGGTTGGTGATTACGTGAGTCCATATAAAAAATAAAAGCTGCTCCCTTATGCTGCGCCTAAGGGGGAGCTATTTTCCCATAAGTATCTGAAATGGCCTAAGGATTGCTC
>JBDHWX010000116.1:0-6285 GCA_039810365.1 Bdellovibrionales bacterium
CCACTCATCCATTTTAAGATCTTCTTTTTTGATCCCTCTTGGCCACAGACGATCCACCAAAACCCTGTAGCCATCTTTTGAACTCCCCTTTTCATAAACGCGCTTGATTTGAACCATACGCACCTCCAACAAAAGGTACCTGCTTATTTTTTTATGTAGCAGGTACCTTCTAGCCCGGATTTTACTCCTACATCTGCAATTTGTTAAGACACCACCTGGTTTTTAACTTAAGAAAAACATTCTAAATAATTGTTTTTACTTGGCTTATCAAATGTTGTTTTTATCAAAATCTAATATTTAAAAACCCATTAACACACTATGTACATAAAAAGTGCGGCGCACCTTTTATGCCTTATGTGTGACGCGGTTGGGGTCAGAAAACAAGCAGGTACCTCTTGAATAGTTCGTGTTTTTATGTACTAATGAACAAGTAGGGAGATTTCTACCATGACAAAAAAGAAGACGTCAAAACTTATAGCCGAAGAAGAAAAAAATATTTACGATCTCCAGGCTGAGCTCTGCTCTGCCTTGGCTCATCCCGTAAGACTTCACATTCTTGATATTTTAGGAACCGGTGAAAAAAATTGTAGTGAACTTTTAGAGATTCTAAAAATACCAAAATCTAATTTAACCCAGCATCTTTCTGTTCTAAAAAATTCAGGAATATTAAATGCAAGAAAAGAAGGTTTATATCAATACGTAAGCCTTGCTCTTCCAAAAGTTAAAGATGCATGTAGCCTTGTTCGCGGAATGCTTTTAGAAAAAATCTCTTTAAAAGAGCAAAAAAACCAAGAACTCATAAAAGAACTTAGAAATCAAAAAAGAGCCTCTTTATGAAAAATACTACTTATTTTTTAATCATTTTTTTTATTGCCTCCTTATTTTTAACTCTTAAGACTAATGCTCAAGAACTTTCATTTGATGATGTGTGGAGCAGAATTCAAAAAAATTCTTTAATGATTTCTTCTCAAGAGCTCCAAACAAAAGCTTTAGAAAAAGAAAAAAGTCGCGCTCAAAGGCATTGGCTCCCGAGACTCTATGCGAATGCTCGATATTTTCGTACAAATGATCCAGCCAATATCTTTGTTGGAATTTTAGAACAAAGATCCCTTACCGCAAGCGATTTTGATCCGAATCAGATCAATCACCCACAAGCACAAAATCAATTACAAGGTGCTATTGGACTTGATCTTCCTCTTTTTTTAGGTGGAAAGCGTGTTGCTCAAAATGAAATGCAAGGGTACCTATTAAACTCCCAAAAAAATATTTTAGAACAAACAAAAATTAATGAGTATGCAGAAGCCAGTACTTCTTTTGTTTCTCTTGCTATTTATAAAAAACAACAAAAACAAATCGAAGAGCTTTTTAACGTTGTTAAAAATCTTTTAAAAAATTATAAACTTGGGCAAAAATCAAACCCTGTAGGTTATTCTGGCCTTTTGGGACTTAAATCTTTATCCAACAGACTTTCTGGAATCTTAAATCAATATCAATCACAACTTAAAAGCCACCACCAAAATTTAAAAGAAATGGGACTTAAAGATACAAACTGGTCTCCTAAATTTACAGGTGTTCAAAATTTTTCAGATACTTATTTAAAAAAAACTTCTTCTTCGGATTCCTTTGCTCTAGGCGCCCAAAAAGAAAATGCTCAAGCAAGTTCTGCTCTTGCTAAGATAAAACGTGCTCAATATCTTCCCCAAATTGGAGCTTTTGCAGAATCCACACAATTTAGAGGTAATCGCAATACAGAAAACAGCTATAATGCAGGTTTTTACTTAAGATGGGATTTATTTAATCCATCAGATTATGGAAGTTATAGTGAGGCAAAATTAAAAGCTCAGGCAAACCTTGAATACACAAATGCTCTAACAAAAAAAGAGCATTCGCTTAAAGAAAGTCTAAATGCCTCTCTTGAAGCCCTTAAAGAAAATTTAATTCTTTTAGAACAAAGTAATCAGACATCTCTTGAGCAAGTTAATGTTACAGAAAAGCTTTTTAAAAACGGATCTATCAATGCCCTTCAACTTGCAGAAGTCTTAAACAGACGAGCTGATGTGATTACTCAAATTTTGGATGCGGAAATTCAATGGATAAAACTTTCAACCCAATCTTTACAACACGAAAAATTTGATACATCCAACATAAATAAGGAAACAACACATGAATAACAATCATCTAGGCTTTGCAGGAAAAGTAGGAAAAACATTTGTTCACTCAAAACTCACCCCAGTCATTATAATTGCAAGCTTACTCTTGGGCCTTATGGCAGTTTACTTAACTCCTAAAGAAGAAGATCCACAAATTTCTGTTCCCATGATTGATATTCAACTGATGGCACCAGGGTTCACCGCCCAAGAAGTCGAACAAAAGGTAACAGAACCCGTAGAGCGTGCTGTTTGGGGGCTTGATGGTGTTGAATATGTATATTCTAGCAGTCAAGCCCATGGAAGTCTTATTACTGTTCGCTTTAAAGTTGGCGAACCCATGGAACCAAGTCTTCTAAAAATTCATCATAAGCTCATGATTGTAAAACAAGACCTGCCTCAAAGCGTTTTGTCTTATAAAGTCAAAGCCTACTCAATTGATGATGTTCCTTTTTTAGTTTTAACTTTTACATCTTCAAGCCTTGATCCTTTTCAATTGCGTAGTGCTGTAGCTCCTCTTGCAAAAGAATTATCAAGTACACCCGATCTTTCTCGGGTTGATATTTTAGGAGGGCAAAAAAGGGCTATCCGAGTCATCGTCGATTCACAAAAGTTAAAAAATCGGGGCGTTTCTTTATTATCTGTAGCTCAAGCCTTAAAATCAAATGATGCCCTTTCTCCTTCTGGAAAAAACTGGGACCTACAAAATGTTTATGACGTTGAAGTGGGAGGAAGACTTCGATCTGCAGAAGACATTCAAAACGTTGCTATAGGCCAAAGAGCCGGTGGAGTTGTGCGCATTCAAGATGTGGCAGACGTCATAGATGGACCTGAGGAACTTATCAGAAGTTCTTTTTTATTAGAAAAAAATAAAGAGCCACAAAATGCTGTTTCTATTTCTTTTGCAAAAAGAAAAGGAACTAACGTGGTTCCCTTGGCAAAAAAAATCATTCAAAGAGCACATACCTTTTTAAAAGAAGAAAATATTCAAAATGTCGAAATGAATATTGTAAGAGATTATGGCTCAACGGCCAAAGATAAGTCTAATGAACTTATCGAACATCTTTTACTTGCAACATTTTCAGTTTCTGTTTTGATTGCTCTTTTTATGGGATTAAGAGCATCACTCGTAGTGGCTATTGCCATTCCCGTAACCCTTGCTCTGACTCTTGCTATTTATTATTTTATGGGGTATTCACTTAATCGAGTCACCCTTTTTGCTCTAATTTTTTCAATTGGTATTTTGGTTGATGATGCCATTGTGGTTGTAGAAAATATTGAACGCCACTTAAAAGAAGACTCTAAATCAAGTCTTATTGAGGCAACCATTCGCGCTGTGAACGAGGTGGGCAATCCCACAATTCTTGCAACATTTACTGTGATTGCAGCCATTCTCCCCATGGCTTTTGTAAGAGGCCTTATGGGGCCCTACATGAAGCCCATTCCCGTTGGAGCAAGCTTTGCTATGCTCTTATCTCTTTTGGTTGCTTTTATTGTAACCCCTTGGGCTGCTGTTAAACTTTTAAAAAATCACCATCACGAAGGTGAAGAAACTCAACACCAAGTAAGCAAACTGGATTTGGCCTATCAAAAAGTCATGGAGACTTTACTAAGAAAGAAAAAATCTTCTCTTGCTTTTGGTTTTTTAATTTTATTTCTTTTGTTGGCCTCAACAAGTCTGATTTATTTTAAATTTGTTAAAGTCAAAATGCTCCCCTTTGACAACAAACAAGAGTTTCAAGTTTTAATTGATTACCCTACCACAACTCCACTTTATAAAAGCCAAGAATACTCAAAAGAGCTTTCACAAAAATTATTAGAAGATGAAGACGTTGAAGCTATACAAATTTTTGCTGGTGTTGCAGCACCTTATTCTTTTTCTGGAATGGTGAAACATACATTTTTAAGAGGAAGTGATTATCAAAATGATCTCCAAATTGTTTTAAAAGATAAAAGTAAAAGAAAAAAATCAAGCCACGAAATTATTGAAAGCTTAAGGCCTCTAATAAAAGAATTTGGAGATAAACACCAAGCGCTTACCAAAGTTTTAGAAATCCCTCCTGGCCCACCCGTTCTTGCAACCATGCTTGCAGAAATCTATGGACCTGATAAAAAAACAAGAGATTATGTTACAAAAGAAATAGAAACTATTTTTAAAAACGAACCAAGCGTTGTGGATCTGGATACAACTCTCAGATTAGAACGCCCAAGACTTTTTTATGAGTATGATCAACTACAAGGTGGCCTTTTAGGTACCAAGGCACAAGACCTTATGATGCTTGGACAATTTGTTTTTTCTGAAACTCCTATTACAACCCTTTCAGACACAAGTTCCCCTGAAGACGTTAATATTGACCTATCCCTTGATCAAAAAACAAGATCAAGTAACGAACCTTTTTATAATTTACAAATTCCATCTTTTGAATCTGGAATACTTGAAGCACAAAGTGTTTTAAAAAATCCTAAAGAATTAGATCATGAAATTTTATATAGAAAAAACCTAAAGCCTGTTTCTTATGTGATGAGTGAACTTTCTGGTAGCGAAGAATCCCCTGTTTATGGAATTTTAAAACTATCTCCTCACATAAAATATCCTGTTCAAACTGCAGAAACTCCTTGGGACACAAGCTCTCCCGTAATTAAATGGGATGGCGAGTGGTTTATTACCTATGAGGTTTTTCGTGATCTTGGCGGTGCCTTTGCTGTTGTGATGATCTTAATTTATATTTTGGTATTGGGATGGTTTAAAAGCTTTAGTATTCCGCTTATCATTATGGCACCAATCCCCATAAGCCTTATTGGAATTTTACCAGGTCATGCACTACTTGGCTCTTATTTTACAGCAACCTCTATGATCGGATTTATTGCGGGCGCTGGAATTATTGTAAGAAACTCTATTATTTTAGTGGATTTTATCGAACATCAACTATCTCAAGGAATGGCTCTCAAAGATGCTGTTGTAAGTGCTGGTGTTTTAAGATTTCGCCCCATGCTTTTAACTGCTGCAGCTGTTGTGGTAGGAAGTTCCGTCATGCTTGCAGACCCCATCTTTCAGGGGCTTGCTGTGAGCCTTATTTTTGGTGAAGTCGCTGCAACCCTTTTAAGCCGTTTTGCTGTTCCTGTTTTATATTATTGGCTGATTCCTCATTATACGAACAATACCGAAAAGTGAAGTTTACCTATAGAAAAATCTCTATCTTCTTTTTTGAATCTTAATAGAAAGCCCAACGTCTTAAATTTAAAATCATTGTAATCGGTTTTTTTCACGGTTCTTATACTCAAAATCCAAACATCTTCTGGAATTTCAAATTGGGTTTGCGTCTTAAAGACACCTCTATAAGAATCAAGTTTTGTTCCATAACGTGTCGTTGTGCACTTAGATTTTTCAGTGTCATAGGAAACACCAATTGTTTTTTCATAAAAATGAACTTTAAAAACGTCATTTTCTGTTAATTGAGCCCCCCAGCTTAATTTAACAGGTGTATAATTGTGAAACCCCCTTTGATTTGTTGTATATACCAAATCTCCTGAACACTGATTCGATTTTTGAGAGTTTGTTTCACTTGCATCACTTTGTTCTGCATTTCTTCCTATACAAACAGCACCTTCAAATGGTTTAAATTTCCAATGATGTTCTTTAGTTCGAAGCATTTCTGTGGCAGCGTCTAGCTCGACTTGGGTTGATACTGGTCCCTTACTAGAATCACACGTATTTTCATCTGCCAATATTGGTGGTATACCTAAAAAAACTAAACTTAAAAATATTATTATATTTTGCTTCATTACTTATCTCCTTGGTTTTTCATATACGTTTTTATTGATGACAAGGTCCATGACCAATCTTGGTAAAGCCCATTTTGAAAATTTCTAATTTCTCCGTCTATATGTTCTATATTTAATTTTCTATAATCTCGTCTTTTCATATCAGATCTATATAAAGGCACATTGAGAGATAACGGTGATTCCCAATCCTATTTAAAAAAAGCATCATGATAAGAATCTCTAAAATCTGAAAAATTAAGTTTTGTTTTATTAAGAGCAATACCAGCAATTTTTAAATCTTTGGACTGCGGTCATAATCTGAGAGTTTAAGAGCCTATCAAATTGAGACGATGGACGACCGATAAGAAAGAAGGAG
>JBDHWX010000117.1:0-6231 GCA_039810365.1 Bdellovibrionales bacterium
CCAACCAAAAATAGGTTTATATGGTATTGAGAAAGCATGTTGTTGCTCCTTTTTAAGACGTTGATTTCACAACCAAAATCTTATCAAAAAGAACACTTCATGCTTATCTCTTTAACTCACTGCCTTATAAACTTAATCGGGAAGAACCGAACTTGTGAATAAAACATATAATCAAGAATTTTACGATGCAATTGGAACGGGCTCGCTCAAGTCGGCGCAAATCATTGTACCCGAAATTTTAAAATATCTTTCACATGTTAAAACAGTTGTAGATGTTGGTTGTGGCAACGGGGCGTGGCTTTCTGTTTTTAAAAAGAATGGGTACCAAGTTTTTGGTATTGATGGAAATGCCATTGATGATTCTAAAAGACTTATTAACAAGGAAGAATATCAAAGGTTTGATCTAGAAAAATCCATATCTCTCAATAAGAAATTTGATCTTTGTATGTCCTTAGAAGTTGCAGAACATCTTTCTCCCGCAAGAGCTTCTAGTTTTGTCCAAGACCTTACCAGCCTTGGAGATATTGTTTTGTTTTCGGCGGCTATTGAAAAACAAGGTGGGCAACACCACATCAATTGCCAGTGGCAGGCCTATTGGGCCGATAAGTTTGATAAAGAAAACTATGAATGTATTGATATTGTAAGACCCATCATTTGGAACAACAAAGATGTAGAATGGTGGTATAAACAAAATATGCTCTTATATGTTCACAGGCAGAGACATCAAGAGTTGATCAAAACCCTTCGATCAAAAATTGAAAGCAAACTCCCCCTAGATGTTGTTCATCCAGAAACCTATATATCTCACCATTACGAACCCTATTTGATGACAGCGCGCTTTAAGAAAATATTTAAGAACATAAAAAAACATTTGTCTGTTTAAAATAAAGAACAGGTGAAAAATTTATTCTCGCACATAAGAAGGACTTGATGGATCAAAAAAGTTTTCTTGTGCAAAAAACTGTGGATCAAAAGTATAAGCGCGTAATTTTTCGTTGAGTACAGCGTGAGCAAGCAAGAGGTCTGCGTTAAAAACAATGGGCGTTTGCATTTCGATTAACTTTTTTGCAGCCTCTGCCGTAACAGCATAGGCGTGGGTACAAAGGTGTTCTCCTGAGCGTTTAATATGTTTTGAGATTCTTTGTGGCAGTCTATTTCGAACCTCTTTGGGATTTTGTTTCACTAAATGTAGATAACTTAATGGTAAATAAAATTTTTGTTTAAGCTTCATTTTTTTGGTTACCTCTTCGTGTTTGAGGTATCCCAAATAAACAAGCTCCCAGTCTTTTGGAAGCTCTTGAAATGCCACTGGAAGTTGTTCGATATTTTCATTATAGGGAAGAACATCGTCTTCAAAAATAAGAATTTTATTGTAATTTTTTTTAAGCATGGTTTCATAAATAGCCCGGTGGGAAAGAGAACAGGCAATGGGTCCAAGTCCCATAGATTTTTTGCTATGATTTAACTTTTTTGATTGAACATCGTCATAAACATTTTTTTCCGCAAGAGTTTTGTAATCTAAATCACTTTTATCAATACCATAAAAAAGTTCATAATTAAGCCCCTTAAGGATTTTGGGAAGGACGGCGTGCCTCTCGGTAGCCCGCTTGAGAGTGAGAACATAGACTTTATCAAAGTATTGATTTAAAAATTCATAGGCGCCCAAGTTTATGCTCCGGGGAAGCGTTCAATATAGAGCTTGTGTTTTAAGAGATTCCACTTGCGCTTCATTTTTTGTTTAAAGGTATACCGAGGTACATCGTAGTAACGTTTGGGTAAAATGAGTGTGTTTCTATTTTTTAGAAAATCTGTGTGATGCTGATTTTTATTAAAAAATGGAACAATAGCCTCTTCAAAAGAGTCCTTTTGATTCCAATAATGCTCAATAATTTGATCGCTTCGTACAAGAGATGTTCGGGTTTGGAGCATATAAGAAACAGCAAATTGCTCCATAATATGTTTTTGATATTGAGAGTAAAGAGCATCGGTATATTCAATAATCCGATCAAAAAGATCGTGATGTTTTTGATGAAGGCCAATAACTCCCGCATTCCACATAATAAAATTGGGGTCTATTTTGACCTCTTGATTTTTTACTTTAATGGAAGTTTTTTTTAAGAACTTGTATAATTTTTTAGTTAAAGGATCCTTTGTTTTGTTTAATTGATGTTCTGGAAGATGCATTACACTTTGATTTTCTTTTATATCATTAAAAACAAAATGAATATCTTTGGTAAAATAAGTATCTCCATCTAAGTATAAAATGTGGCCGCCATACTTTTTGGAACAATCTTTTAGAATTTCAATTTTCATGCGATGGTGAAACTTAATAGCGCCACGCCATTCTTCCATGTTTTCTGGAGTAATGAGCTCATATTTTATAAAGTTAAAAGCATTGAAGTAGTTTTTAAGAAGTTGAATTTGATCTGTGTAGATCACAATTTGAAAATCATATTGCTTTGTATAATCCAGGATCGAGTAAATAGAGTAAATTGTTTGATACAAAATTTCTTTTTTACCATAGGTCTGGTAAACAACATTAACTACTTCTTGTGCCATTTTACCGCACTTTCAATAATCTTTTTAATATCTGTTATTTGAGGACTCCATCCCAAAATTCTTTTTGCCTTATCATTATTAGCAACGAGGACAGCGGGATCTCCGGGCCTACGCTCAATAATATTTTGTTGGATATTAACACCACAGACTTCTTCGGTTGTCTGAACGATCTCTTTGACAGAGTAACCATGAGTTGTGCCTAAATTGAAAAATGAGAAGTTATCTTTTGTAGGGGACAAGTACTTTAAGGCCAAGACATGGGCTTCTGCTAAGTCGGTTACGTGAATGTAATCTCGTATGCAGGTACCATCGCGAGTAGGATAATCATTTCCAAAAATTTGAATTTCAGTATCCCGAAGGGCTGCTTGAATCGTAAGAGGAATCAGATGTGTCTCGGGTTCGTGATGCTCGCCAATTTCACCATCAAGATCAGCGCCCGCTGCATTAAAGTATCTCAAACATAAAGTTTTGATTAAAAAAGCGTTTGAAAAATCTTTTAGCATTTTTTCAACGATAAGCTTTGTTTGCCCATAAGGATTAATAGGATTTTGCGGAAGATCTTCTGTAATGGGCGTTTTTTCTGGCATGCCGTATGTGGCGCACGTTGAAGAAAAAACAAATTTTTCAACACCCGCCTGTACTGCAGCTTCAAGCAAGCTTAATGAGCCTTGTACATTATTTTTGTAATAAAGATTGGGATGTGTAACAGATTCTCCCACATAAGCAAAAGCAGCAAAGTGCATAATAGATCGGATATTAAATTTTTTAAGAGTTTCAAAAACTTTATTTGTATCGAGGATATCACCTTCAACAAGCTCACCCCACTTGACCATTTCGCGGTGGCCGCGAGAAAGATTGTCGTAGGCAATGGGGTTATAACCATTTTTTTTAAGCTGTTTGCAGGCGTGACTACCGATATATCCTGCACCACCTGTAACCAAAACATTTTCCACAGCAAATCCTTACCATTAAAAATAATAATTATAGATATTGAGAGGCTATAACAGAGAGCAAAAAAAAGAAAGAAAGAATGAACAAAGAAGCGATATTCTTCCCTGCGGGGAAGCACTTTTATATGGTGTTATGTCGGGCTATCTTTGCCATCTCTTTATAAAAAGAAAAGAGACAGTTTTAGAAAGGGTTGTATTGAGGGGGTGTCCAAATAAAGTTTGATCAGAATAAATAAGCGTTGCGCTCCACTCTTTGGGAAGTAAATAACTTAAAGAAAGAGATCCCGTTGCATATCTTTGGAGACTTCCTTGAGAAGAATTTGTTCCAGTAACACCAATGGGATCTTCGTAATTCCAAGAGAGCTGAGCGCCAAGGCGTAAATCATTTATATTGTAACCAGGGCCAATAGAAAAGCTTCCTCCCCAGCCAGGTCTAATTGTGCCATCGATTTGAGAATTATGAACGGATTTTTTTAAAGATCTGTGTATCTCAAAAGTGCTACTCACGTCCCACGCAAGCCAAGATTTTGTTAAGACTGTACCAATACCAAGTGCCCAAAAGCCTCGCCCTCGGCTTTCAAGACTATTGGCATTATTAGATTCATAGATGGATTTTCCGGTGGGGAGAGTGAGAGATAAAAATCCAATTCCTTTTGGCCGCCAGGGATTGTAATCCCAATCGGGAAGATATTCGTAACCAAGTATTGTCGAAACATCTCCAAAGCCAGAGGATTGGCCGCCAGCAATGCCATCTTTGTTTTTTATTTGTACGGGGATAGAGGTGCCCGCTTGCCAGCGATCTAAAAAAATGTGGGAAAAATCAAGTTTTAAAGTTTGAGTTTTGTCCTGGCCAACCCTTTTTTGCCAGACACCATTTGAAAATACATCGGCATGAATATGAGAAACAGAGTAAGTTAGTGCCAGTTGAGCTTTATCGTCTGTGGTAATAATGGAAGGTAAAGAAAGCCCGCCGCCGCAGCAAGCGGCTCCCAACACCTGTTGTGGGAGGAAAAAAAAGAGTAAACTAAATTGTAATTTTTTGAATAGCTTGATCAACAAGGTTTGATCCATTTTTTATTTGGATACGGATTTCCCATTCACCAGGCATGACAAAAAACACATTTGTGACATCAAAAATTCCGGTATCACGTTTTTGAATTTTTACGGGGCTTGAACCATGGCCCATGCTTGGCATCCAGAGCAGAACAGCAAGAGCATAAGGCGGGTCAAGGCGCACAGAGGGATTATTTTGTTGATAAAATAAAAGATGAAAACTTCCGGTATCATTATTTGTAGGAAGATTATCCCACACAAGGTCGATGCAAAGTTGTGATCGGGTTAAAACAAGAGAGCACAAGCCTTGGGCTTGTTGTGCTGTGGCCCGATTGGGATCCTGATAGTTTGCCTGAGCGCAGGAAGATAAGACGAATAAAAAAAGAAAAATCGTTATTTTATAAATCATGGTGACCTCCGGTTCTCATAATAATGCAGCCAAGGGTTCTGCCGTTTGCTAAGCGTACAGGTTTATCTTGAGAGATGTCTTCTAGGGCATCTTTTAAAAAATGTTTTTCTGCATATTGTGCATTAACACTATTTGTGACACCACCCTGATATAAGATCTTGCCTTCAGGATTTAAAACAAAAGCGTGTGGAGTTTTATAGGCTTTAAGTTGATCTGCAATTTGTGCCTCATTGTCTTGGATGACGGCAAAGGGTAAATCTGCTTCTACAAAGTATTTTTTTGTAAGATCGGGTGGCTCGTTAACATTAGAATGTACACCGATAAATTCAAAGTTTTTGTAACGACTAACAAGATTTTTTAATTCGGGAATATGACTATTGGAACAAGGGCACTTTGCCGACATAAAAACGACCACAACACCTTTTTTATTTTTTAGAGGAAACGAAATAGGAGTCTGGAGCTTTACCTTGGTAAGCGAATTTCCTTGAATAACAAATTGTGAGGGTGTTGCGCAGAGAAGCACCGGCAAGAGGACCAAGATGAAAAAAAAGAGGGTGCAATGTTTAATCATGGGGTAGGCATACCAGAAAAAAAGTAGCAAAACACGCGAAATGTTTAAAGATTCTAAGAATAATTATAGGGATAAAATGGTTTTAGAGAGCGGGAGGTCTGCGCCTAATATCGATGAAAAAAAGCGTCACAACATCATTTTAAAGGAAAAATATTTAAAGAGAATAAAAGAAAGCTTGATCTTCTTTAAAGACATTTCTTTAATCGATGGGGTCATTCTTAAGCTAAGAAAGGGGATAAGTAATGAAAAGATTAATAATTATAATAGGTATATTTTTCTCGGTCACATCATTTGCGCAAATCAGAACATTTGTTCATGGGGGCAAAGATATTTCTCGCGAAGAATTAGAGTCGTCGTTTGCTTCGCTGTATGTAGGTGGCTGTTCACCTGCGATTAAGGTTGGGCCTAGGGTTTTTCTTTCGGCAGGGCACTGTAATTTACCCTATATTCCGGATGAATTATTTAAAGTCGTAAAAACATATACATATGTAGATTATAATTTCCTTATAGGGCAAGAAGAGTGTAAAAAGTTGGTAGAGGCTTACGCAGAGGGTGACACGATAGATACGCACATGTTAAATATATGTTACCAAGGGTTGGATCTTAAAATTATCGTACTCGACAAGGAGATGCCTGGCAGGTCTATGTCCATTCGTACAAGTTTATTAAATAAAGGGGAGAATGTTCTT
>JBDHWX010000118.1:0-6160 GCA_039810365.1 Bdellovibrionales bacterium
AAATTCTTGTTATAAAAGGAGTATGGGCTTAGAATCATACCCATGACAAGGGATTTAACAAAGATTAAAAACTGGAAAACATTAAGTACAGAAGAACTTGCAAAGTTTGGTTATTTTCGCTTAAGAAGCGATAGGTGTGAGCTTCCCGATGGCCGTATTATGCCTCGTTATTTTACAATTGAGTTTTCTGATTGGGTAAATGTGATTCCTGTCACAAAAGAAAAAAAAATTGTTTTAATCCACCAATATCGACACTCTGTAGGTGAGGTGACAATTGAAGTGCCGGGTGGCTCTACAAATCCCAAGCAAAAAGAGGATAACCAAGCAGCAGCCATTCGAGAACTAGAAGAAGAAACCGGCTATACAGCAAAAAGTGTGGAATATGTTGGGTTTCATCATCCCAATCCTGCTTTGATTTCTAATAAAATGCATACCTATATTGCTTGGGATTGTGAAAAAACAAAACCTTTAAAACTTGATCCCTATGAGGATATTGAATCCTTTGAGGTGAGTGTTACAGAGCTTGAAGATCTAATTGATAAAGGAAAAATCACCCACTCTATTATTTTGGCATCCTTTTTATTGGCTCGTAAAAAATTGCAATTATGATTTTTTGTTCCAACAAAAATGCTGAATGGTGGGAAGCTCTTTGGGTGCCGGGGCTTTACCTGAGTGAACAGAGTCAAAAAATATAATTTTAACGTGTGGACAGTCTTGAGAGACAAGATGAATATTGACTGGTTCATTTTCAAAAAACCAGACATCTTCATTTTGTGGAAAGATTTTTAAATAATCTCGTTTAAAAACAGAATCTTCAAGTTCGGGTGTTGGTTTTAAGATAAGCTCTGCTGTACCATGATCAAGAGGAAAATTCCATTTTTTTAAACTTTCAAGAGTTCCCTTTTTCATTCGTGGCTCATCACGGCCAGTTAAATAAATGATGTGCACGTTTTTTTGATAGAGATAACGTACAAATTCAACGGCACCTTGTTCTGGTTCATCAAAAATAACATAATCGTTATGAAAAAATCTTGTTTTCCAATATTCAAAAACTTCTTTGTAGAAATCTGGTGATTGATCCTCAAGACCAATTTGTTTCATAAAGGTTTTGAGATAGTAGGGATGACTTTGAATTTCAACCTGTGAGAGTTTTTCTATGGCCTTAGGATATTTTTTTTGCATTGTGGATTCGTGGCAAAAATCTTTTATAATGCGAGAAAACCTTGGGGCCACATTAAACAAAGTAGAATCGAGATCAAAAACAACACGGACCTTTTGTTTTTGCAAAAGATCCGTTTGGATTTCATCTATAATTTTATTTAAAACAATTTGAGTCTGAGCCATAGATTTCTTCACTATGGCGTTAAACTCATAAAAACTCAAGATTCTTCATGTGGTGTTATGGTCACAGTACTTTCAGAAATACTAACAGCATGGCCGCTGCTATCTACTGAAACAACATCAACTTGGATTTTTTCAACGGTCAATAAATAGCGTTTTGTTGCGGCAGGGATATCCTTCCAAATGCGGATGGCAAGAAGGGTTCCTGCTACGGCAAAAGGAATTAAAAAGACAGGCCAATAGCGCCAATCCTTGGTTGCAAGAAAGCCGATAACGGCAGACTGAACACCGCTACCAAGATAAACGCAACCGTCAACAATTCCAGAGGCCGTAGCGGTTGCTTTTTTTCCGCCAAAGTCAGCGGCAGCCGTTCCTGAGGTAATAGATGTAATGCCAATGACTCCTGTAATAATAAAGATGGCGCAAAGTCCCACAATGGTTGGGTAGGTTGGTATTGCAAGAGCCATAATGATAGCAAGAGTTAAAGCAAAGCCACCCATGATAGCTGCGGGTGGTCCTCTTCGAGATTGAAAGAAGTTATCAGAAATGATTCCAACGGCAAAGCCACCAAGAACTCCTGTTAAACAAAGTAAAAGTCCCCAGTTTTGCAAGAAAAACTCTGCACCTATTTGAGGAATTTCTTTAGCGAAAACGGGATACCATTGCATGATTCCGTTTCTAAGAACTCCTGCTGTAAACTCCACAAGACCAAGTGTAATCATAATGGGATTTGTAAAAATACGCTTCAAAAGTTCGCTGATTTTAAGAGGACGATCATCTTCACCAGAAGAGGCATCGGCAACATCGAAGTCTTCAAAGTTTGCTTCTCCTGGAGTATCTTTGATAAGCCAGAGATCAATTAAAACCCAAAAAACAAGAATCGCAGATGGAATAAAAAAGATAAGCCAAAGGGCATCGGTAGTGCCTGAACTAATAGAAAACACACTGTGAATAAATCTTTGTACAAGATTCAAATTGACTTTTGGACTGAGTAACGAGGCATCAGCAATGGCCTGTCCCCAGTCAAAGGCAAAGTAAACGCCAACAGAAATGAGTGTTCCAAAAATAGCTCCAAAAATACCTCTTTCACGAACGTGAAACCAATAAGCCTTAACTTTAATAATAGAAACTGCTCCATAGCTTTGAAAATACATATTCAGAGAGTAGAGAATGCAGAAGGCAATGGTCAGATTAATATTGAGTTGTCCGTGAAGAAATAAATAAAGAATAACTCCCATGAGAGCATTGGAGATACAGGCTCCTGCGCAGGCTATGATAATTCCTTTTTTACCACCGATTTTATCAACAAGAGGACCGTTGATTAAAAATGAAAAACCATAAACAAAAGTTCCAGCGGCAAAGATAAGCCCAAAGTTTTCTTTGGTCATCAAATCACCAAGCGCATTTTTGGAGACGACAAGATTATATCGAGCCATATAAAGAAAGGCGTAACTCATTCCAAGGGGGAACCAGTTGACAAATCTCCTCATAATAAATTTTTTAGAATGATTGAGCGGGTTGCTCTTAAAATATACAGCTATGACGATTACCAAAAGTGTCGCAATGACCAGAACATCCATTACACGCCTCCACAAGTTGAAATTTTTTTAACGTTCACGAGTTTTTTTTGCAATGAAATCTTCGACTTTTCAAAATATTGTCTTTGCGTTAATGGTGACAAGCCAAGTGTCAAAAAGTGGCCAAAGGGCTCAAAATGGCTCCAAAAAAATAAACCGTTCTACTGTAAACCCCTTAAATTACAGGATTATATGGCATCTAAATTGCTAATTGCTCTTATATGATGAGAGTTGTTGTTTTATCTTTGATCTTGATTGCTTTGGTTTTTGCTACAGATTTCATTCAGGCCAGTCATGATTTATCGTTGGCAAAAGATGATGTGATCGACAATATTTATCTTTATCAGCTTAAAACTCAAAATCCAATGATTCTTGTAAATTTTCAAAAACATTTTTTACTTCGAACACGTGGCTTGCGAGAAGATGCAAATCAAAATGTTCGAGACCAGACGGAAAAGTTTCGTTCTGATCTTTCCATTATTTTAGATTATGTTTATTTGTTTCATACCTTTCAACAAAGTGATGAAACGGAAGATGTTCTGCGCCTTAAAAATGCAGTTATAGAAAAGATCAGCGACAATTTTGAAAATGTTCTCTCTGGGTTTCAAGAGACTGTAGAATCACAAGAACAAGTTAAAACAAATCTTAGAATTCTCCGTGTGTTTCTTATGACATTGCATGAATCAGTAACTATTTTTATACCACAACTTAATTTAAGAGACTCTCGGTTGAGAGAGGTTTTGTTGGGCAGGGGCTATGATCTCCATGACGCTTTGACAAGAGAATTGGGGTCTCGTGAAGATCAAGAGATTTCGAAACAAGTATTAAAAAAACTTTCGGAATTAGAATTAGAATTCAGGCCCCCCACTTTTTTTCAGAATATAACCATGCGTCTTTTTTCCTGGTTTCGACACGAAAATGAAAATCCACAAGAGATTTATAAAGCGCCTATCAAGGCGGCAGCATTATCATCTAAAAGTTGCCACTCATTATTTCGTGTTCAAAATTGAGACTATTGAAACCTTGTTGAGTGGTCAAAAGTATTTACTTGATTCAATATTTAAAAAAAAGTGATAAAGATTTTTACACTTCCTTAAAAAAAATAAATCATTCCATAAGCTTACTTAAGTCTAGAATTTAGATCTCCGAAAAGGCTAAGAGATATCGATCAAGATATGTCTTGGTTTACTTTAGAGGATTTATGAAATTGGCAAATAAGAATAGCTTACAAGAATGGTATATTTTGAAGTGGGACAATAAGTATGGTCCTTTTAGTTTTTTGGAAGTCATTCAAATGCTACAAAGTAAATCTGTTTTTGAATTTGATTTCATATGGAAAAACGGCCAAGAAAATTGGAAGCGTATAGCAGAGATGAATGAGTTTAGAGCAGAAGAAATTAAAAATTTATATCAGCAGCAAAAAGAAGATGAAGAAATTAAAAATGTATTTTTTAGGAGACGCCATGAGAGGGTTCAATTTAATGGCTCTATTATTATTCACGATAACGAAAAGGTTTGGAAGGGCGAGGCCATAGAAATATCAGAAGGGGGCGCGGGTATTGTGATGAGTAATACAATGCTCAAGCCAGGAGAAAAAGTATTTCTTCATTTTAAACCGGGAGATCAGGTTCCACCCTTTAATGCTATTTGCGAAATCGTAAGCAAAAAGTTTGCTAAGGATTTAAAAGGACGAGAGGACTCTGTTAAATATGGTGTTAAGTTTCTCAAGATACATTCAACTCACATGGAAGCAATTAAAGAGTTTTTAAAGAAAAAGGCAGCATAAATAAAGATGAAGCAAGACGAAAGTAAAAAAGAAATTATAAGGTATATCTCCATGACAGCGTTGCTTGTACCAACGCTATTGCTCAGTATTCTTTTTGTTCGTCTTATTATTGGTGATGTTAAGCAGACAAGACTAGTTGAAGAGGCCGTTCTTAAAGATCAGCAAAACCTCAAAAGACGCCTTAACCTTGTTTTATACTTATTAGAGAGTCGGGAGACAAAAATAGTGGCAAGTGAGGAAACGGGTAAAACAGTTTATAGCCTTAAGCCTATTCGTGGGGAGTTTGATTTACAAGGTATTCACAAGATTGCGTTTGGCTTAAAGCAAAAGTATCCAGAGGTTTTTCGGGCCATTGTCAATGTTACAGATAAAATTACAGAAAAAGAAATTAAGAATGTTTTAAAAAAATTAAGAAAAAAAGAAAAACAAGACGGTGATTTGTATCTCGTCGATGATTCAACGGGAAAGAAAGTAAAAATTAAAGTGATGTTTTCTGATGTTGTTCTGACTCATCAAGAGAAACTGGATCAAGTAGAGGGATAAAAAATGTTGCAAGCATTTATCTTTAACATTTTTAAAATTCTATTTTTGTGTTTACTTGTCGTATCACCTGGTAACGTTTTTGCAAAAAAAGTAGATCAAACAACAGATAAAGTGAATCAAAGCTTAAGAATTTCTAATGATAAAGGCGACATTGACGAATACAAGGCTACGGTAGCCGAGGTTTTGGTTACAAAAAATGAAGCCTTAGCAATGCAACAGCTTTCAAAATTGCTTAAGAAATACCGTGGGACACCACTTGAACCCGGATTATTATTTCGACAAGCAGAATTGTATGTTCGCCAGGCAAAATCCGCACGATTCTTTGAGTTTTCAAGATCCGATAACAACCTTGTAACGATGATTCCAGCAGCAATGAAAAACGCAACTTCAAAGGGAAAACTAACCAGGGCTGTAGAAATTTACGAAGAAATTCAAAGACGGTACCCGCATTACTCAGAGCTTGATGCTGTTTATTTTAATAATGCCTTTTTGAGACAACAGCTTTCGCAAGAAAAAGTTGCAGAAAAACTTTATAAGGCCTTACTTAAAGATTTCCCTGAATCTATTCTTGTTCCCGATACCCATCTTGCCATTGCTGAGATGTTCTACCAACAACGCCGCTATCAAGAGGCTTTGCCAGAATATGAAGCTATTAAAAAATATCCAGGTGCAAGAGTTTATCCTTATGCAATTTACAAGGGCGGGTGGAATCGTTATCAACTCAAAGATGTTGTTGGTGCTATTCATGAACTTGAGTTTGTTATTCAATTGAGTCAATCTATGTCAACTCAGGAAAACGCAAAGTTAAATTTAAAAAACGAGGCGTTAAACGACTTAGTGCTTTTTTATCCAGAAGCTTATCAGGCTAAAAATGCATTTGCTTATTTTAAAAAATGGGCAGGAGATGAAGCTG
>JBDHWX010000119.1:0-5908 GCA_039810365.1 Bdellovibrionales bacterium
GCTTCATAAATTTTTTCAATTAAAGGCTCAATAAGTTGAATCAAGTGATAGACTTGTTTGAGTTTTCTCCTAGAATCTTGGTTAAGTTTTCCATCTCTTGTCAAGATATGAAGTTCTTTTAAAAGATCTTGAGAGGATCCTAACCAAAGCTTTTGGATGTCATTTGATTCTAAATCTGGTCTTTTTAACATCTTGAAAAACTATCCAGTCTCATCAAGAAGGTCAAAGAGATTAAATAATTCCTTTATAAAACAATACCAACACAATAATTCCTACAATAATACGATAAATTCCAAAATGCTTATAACCATAACGGCTAATCACTTTCATTAAAAATTGAATAGCAATCATTGCAAAAATAAAACTTAAAAAACAACCTAACAAAAGCATACCAAGATTGCCTGCCATAATTTCATGGCGCATTTTAAAAGCTTGTAAACAAGTAGCCCCTGCCATAGTGGGGACCGCTAAAAAAAATGAAAACTCAGCAGCCTCTTTACGCGATAACCCTATCACCATGCCACCAATAATACTGGCTGCAGATCTTGATGTTCCAGGAATCATAGCCAAACATTGAAACAAACCAATTTTTATACATTGAATCCAACTGAGATTATCAAGAGCAACCCTTGCGCCTTCTTCTTCTTTTTTGGCAAAGTATTTATCTGTAATAATGAGAATGATTCCGCCAATCAGCAAGGCCCATCCTACAATCTGAACACTTTCTAACAAAATATCGATTTTTTTCTTAAATAAAAAACCAATGATTGCTGCAGGTAAAAAGGCAATAACGAGTTTTTTATAAAAAGAAAGATTAGGCAAAAATCTTTTCCAATACAAAACCAAAACAGAAAGTATCGCTCCAAACTGAATAATCACATTAAAAGCTTTTACAAAACCTTCTTCCTTAATCCCCATAAAGGCTGAAGCAATAATCAAATGGCCTGTACTCGATACTGGAATAAATTCCGTTAAGCCTTCAATAAGAGAAAGTATCCAAACTTCAACGTGAGTCATAATATCCTATCTTGAAGCATTTCTGATTTTTTTATTATATGATTCTTGAACGATTTCTTCTTTAAAGTGTTGTTTAAAAAGGGTTTGGGCAAGATAAGCTGCCTTTACCGTCCAGTATTGTTTGTTCACCGTAATAGCAGCAATAGAGATTTTTTCATTGCCACGAATACCATAACCCACAAACCAATCCACTTTGCCCTTAGGATCTTCCCCCATTAAAGAACCAGTTTTTCCACCCAGTTCGACCTCTTCAAACTGACGGTTACGCACAAGACTCCGAAAAGATTTTCTTCCCGTTCCTCGGCTAACAGTTGCGCCCATAAGCTCTCTCACCTTTTCTGCTCCTGCTGGGGTCAAAGTTTTTGAAACATCTTCTGGCTCTGCCTGAAAAAAAATTTTACCCTTTTCATCTCTCAGAGATTCCACAAGATAAGGTTTTTTCATGTTTCCGTCTGCTGCAATACTTGCTGCCATCATCGCACCGTGAACAGGAGATAACCGATTAATCCTGTTATAACCCGAGGCGACTTCTGCAAGCTCATAATTTTTTTCTTCGGGAATATAGGCATCGCTAATATCAATAGGAAAGTCTGTTTCTACAGAACGATTAAAATAAAAACGTGAACTATAATCTTTCAAATCCTCTGTAGATAATTTTTCAAAAGTCAGTCTCGCAAAAACAGCATTTATGGACCTTGCAAATGCCTCCTTAAGAGTAATAAATCTTGTCCAGCGATTCACGTCTGCAGACATCACATTTCTTCTGTAAAGAGTGTGATTTCCTCCATTATAATGAATTCGAATCTCCGGATCCAAATCGGGTTTATCCATCGCTGCTGATGCTGGCACAATTTTAAAAACAGACGCTGCAGGATATGACGCTCTAATAGCAAGGTTGGTTCCCTCCGCCACATCCTTTGTGTAACTTGTCATGGCTAAAATTTTTCCCGTTGTGGCATCCATAGCGACAATAGCTGCGTAGTCCGGCTTATAAGTTTTTAAAAGTTTTTCTGCCTGTATTTGGATTTCATTATCAAAAGTATAATGAACCGTGAGTTTTTGACTTTGGTTAACGTCTTCGAACTCTATAATTTGAGGATATTCGTTATGCCGAACACTTTCACTAATTTTATCTCGAATTTGTTCTCGCACTTTAGCAACTTTCTTTTCTCTTTGCATTTGTGCGTTTAAAAAATTGGGTTGAATTCTAAGCATAAAGTGTAGCAGCAAAAGACCTGCCACTGTAAAAAAAATAACAAAATGCCAATGATGAAATCTCTTGCTGCTCAATCTCAAATTCATAATCTCATCTTCTCTGTTTTTACCCCCTAGAATCAAGTCTTTTTGTATGAAAGTTTTTTTGACAGCATCCCAATTTCAAGTCATCCTCACATATATGAGACATCATCACAAATATCGCATCTTCTTTCTTGCCTTCTTCATCATAAGCATTAGTCTTTCCGCCTTAGCTCTTCCTTATGCACCAAAAACCCTTTATTTTTTATATATTCTGTGTCCTCTTTTTTTGATTGGTCTTGTTGATATGTTTCAAAAAAAACATTCTATTCGAAGAAATTTCCCTCTGATAGGAAACCTGCGCTATTTCTTTGAAATGATTCGTCCAGAAATTAACCAATATTTTGTCGAGTCCAATACCGATGGCAAACCCTTTAGTCGAGAATCCAGAAGCATCGTCTATCAACGGGCAAAAGGAGCTCTCGATACCCTACCCTTTGGTACCCAACAACATGTTTACGCCTCAAATTACGAGTGGATGGAACACTCAATCTACCCAGCAGATCATCTTAAAGAAGAACCTCGTATTATTATTGGATCCCATGAATGCAAACAAAAATATGCTACCTCTCATCTTAATATTTCAGCCATGAGTTATGGCGCCTTAAGCCCCAATGCCGTCCTTGCTTTGAACAAGGGCGCAAAACTCGGTGGTTTTTATCACAATACGGGCGAAGGAGGACTCACCCCTTATCATCTCAAACATGGTGGTGATATCACTTGGCAATTAGGCACTGGCTATTTTGGTTGTCGAGATAAAAAGACAGGCTTTTTTGAACCCAGTCTTTTTCAAGAAAAATCTCAAAATCCACAAGTTAAGATGATTGAAATTAAACTCTCACAAGGAGCAAAACCAGGGCATGGTGGAATTTTACCCAAAGAAAAATTAACAAAAGAAATTGCAGAAATCAGAGGCGTTCACATGGGTGAAGATGTAATTTCTCCACCTCATCACACGGCCTTTCAAAATGCTTACGGTCTTATTGCATTTGTACAAAAACTTCGTGAATTATCCGGCGGAAAGCCTGTTGGTTTTAAAATGTGTGTTGGTAAAAAATCAGAAGTTCTCGATATCATCAAAGCCATGAAAGAAACCGGCATTATTCCTGATTTTATTACCATAGATGGTGCCGAAGGCGGAACCGGAGCTGCCCCCCTTGAATTTTCAAATTCCATTGGAACTCCTCTTAACGAGGGGCTGAGTTTTGTCTCAAGAACCTTACACGAATTTGACATCCGAAAAGAGATTAAAATTATTGCCTCTGGAAAAATCATCACAGGCTTTGATATTTTTACAAAACTCGCTCTGGGAGCCGATCTCTGTAATTCTGCACGCGGAATGATGTTTGCTCTTGGCTGCATTCAGGCTCTTCGCTGTAACACCAATAAATGTCCCACAGGTATTGCAACCCAAGACCCAGAACTCTATCGAGGTCTCGATGTCGAAGATAAATCAAAAAGGGTTGCAAAATATCACGAGGCGACTATTAAAAGTTTCTTAGAAATTCTTGCAGCCTCAGGATTAAAAGATCCGTCTTTTATTACACCCGAAATGGTTTTTCGAAGAATCAGTCCCACAGAAGTTCGCCATTATGGAGAAATTTACTTTCAAATGTAAGGTGAACCTATCTTCTTTTCTTGGAATATTCGTCTGCCCAATGACGAGCCCGTGGCAAGCACATAAACAAAAATGGCAATAAAAGTCTTCTCGGAAAAACTCTACGTATAAAATAAAAAATCACGGCATCCCATGTGGCCGGAATCCATAAGGGCGGATTTTCTCTCTGAATCGTTTTCACAACAAGGCTTGCAACCTTTCTTGGAGTTACAAAAGATCTTTTCATCATCTTACCAATAAAAGGGGTCATATTTTCGTAGTAACGATGATAGGGGCTATCTTTTGATTTTTCAGGCGTTGATTTTGCGCTATAGTAAACCTTTTGAAAAGATTTAGAATGTATAAACCCTGGTTGAATCAAACTCACATCAATCCCATAGGGTTTGGCTTCATACCAAAGGGCCTCACTTGCTCCTTCAAGAGCATATTTAGAGGCACTGTAAGAAGCCATGGTCGGCATAGCAAGCATTCCACTAACTGATGAAATATTGATGATCTTTCCTCGACCATGCTCTCTCATATTTGGCAAAACAAGACGAATCAATGCCATGGGACCAAGATAATTAACATTCATCTGCTTTGTTTCATCTTCATCTGTCATATGTTCCACAACAGCTCGATAAGATATGCCCGCATTATTGACCAACACATTAACACCTCCCCACATCTGATCGAGTTCATGAACCAAATCCTCTCTCTCTTGAGAACTCGTAACGTCTAACTTTCGAATAATAAAGCGATCACTCTCTTGAAATCTCTCACGTAAAATATAAAGTGATTTTTCTCTTGCTGTTATACAAATTCGATATCGCTTAATCTTATAAAGCTGATTCGCTATAGCAAAACCAATTCCCGAAGCACAGCCCGTTACTAAAATAACAGGCATAAATTTTTGAACTTGCTTTCGTCTTTTTAAAACCTTTAGAAAGCTCAACATTCTAGAGGTGAAGTCCTTTCTTAAAACCTTTTAAGAGATCTTTGGGAGATAGATTTTTCTCCTCAGCACCGCCTTGTTGACTCAATTGAGACTTTGTCTGATCTGCAACAGATTGGATTTCTTTTTCACTTTTTTGAAATTCACCTAGATATTGAGTTTTAAAAGCTTGCATCTCTTTATTGAGCTTTTCTTTTTGCGGTTGAATTTTATTTTTGACCATATCCTCTATGGCTTGGGCTTGGGTTTGACTTTTAAATTCATTGGCAATTTCTCTTTTAAACCCTTCTGCAAGCTCACTACCAAGATTAGAATTCAAATGAGTCTCAAACTTATTAAAAGTTCCCCCAATAGAGGCATTTAAGACAATTTCATTAAGACCATGAATCACATTTGTTAAAACCTTTTTAACAAGAGCTTGTTTAGCATCGATTTCAAAGTCATTTGACTTAAAAATATTCTTCAATGCCATCTGGAATTGTCCCCCATCCAGCATCTCACCTGACAAACTAAGACTTGCCATCGATTTTTTTAAATTCAAAACTACATCTTTGGAGTTCACCATACTCATCCCAATAAATGGATAAGAGGCAACGTCCATAGAGAATGTTTTCTTCATTTCTTTAAACATATCGGCCTGTGCTTTAAACTGAAAACCCCGCACCTCTTGTTTTGGAAAATTTCCAGAAACTTCAAGTACCATGGGCTTTTTCGTAAAGGTTGGCTCAGTTGTAATATCTTTCACCTCTCCAGAAACGTCTCCGCTAAATTGACTCGTATTTGCGTGGGAACTAATAGCTGCTCGCTTTAACCAAAAGAGAGGATAACTTGTTGTAATAGGGAATCGAATATTTCTTCCCTGACTTCTTGCCTTGGGAACAAGGGTTTCTTCTTTTTTCTTTTGGCTTGATGAACTCATCAAACTAGAAATTGTCGTTGAATATTTTTCTGCTCCCGTAATTTTATCATTAATTATGGAAACAAAAAGCGACTGAGAAAATTTTTGAGGATCAAAGCTTGGCAAACTTAAACGATTTTTGATA
>JBDHWX010000120.1:0-5895 GCA_039810365.1 Bdellovibrionales bacterium
TTACATTTTGGCCCCTCTTTCCAATAGCCAAACTCAATTGATTATCTGGGACAACGACTTCCATTTGTCTAGAGTCTTCGCTTGTAATCACACGTGCTACTTCCGCAGGTGCTAAAGCGTTACAAACAAACCTTGTGACGTCATCATCCCATAAAATAATATCAATTTTTTCGCCTTGTAACTCTTGAACAACGTTTTGTACACGGCTCCCCTTCATTCCTACACATGAACCAACAGGATCAATAGAAGACTCATCGGTATAAACGGCAATCTTGGCCCGCGAACCCGGCTCACGAGCCGCAGCTTTTATTTGGATCACTCCATCTGCGATTTCTGGAACTTCAATTTCAAATAATTTAACAAGATACCTTTCATCTGCACGTGACATGATAATCTGAGGACCTCTTGTCGTCTGACGAACATCTGCAATGTATCCTTGAACTCTGTCTCCAGGTTTATAGTTTTCACCGGGTATTTGTTCACGGATTGGGATATAAGCCTCGGTCCTTCCAAGATCGACAACGATAGCACTTTTTTCTACACGCCTTACGATACCCGAGGCAATCTCGCCTTTTCGCTCTTCAAACTCTGCAAATATGATTTCTCTTTCGGCATCTCGCACTTGTTGTGTAATAATTTGCCTTGCCGTTTGGGCCGCAATACGTCCCAAATCCTTTGTCTCAAGCTTAATTCCAATAAAATCTCCAAGACCCGCATCGGGATCAAGCTCATGAGCATCGTCCATAGTAATCTCAACTTCTTCATCAACAAATTTTTCAACATCTACAACTTCTTTAAATTCATAGAGCTCAACTTCACCGGACTCCTCATTGTATTGAGCCTCGATTTCACGATACGTTCCATACTTTCTTTTGGCAGCAGAAAGCATACCTTGAATAATGGCATCAATCACAACTTGCTTACCAATACCTTTTTCTTTACCAATTTGTTCAATCATTCTACTTAATCCCGAAAAATTATCGACAGCCATTAAAATTCTCTCCTGTTATCTTTTTATTTCTAGTGTTTACTTTTCTTCTTTGTACCACGCTGGACGTCAGCATCATGATCATAAATAACATGGGCTTTTTTAAGTGCGACAAATGGAATGGTAAAGCTTGCTCCGTCAGCCTCCACGACAATAAAACCCTCATCAACTTTAACAAGCTTTCCCGTGACCTTAAAACGTTGATAGTTGTCCGGGTTTTCTGGAATGAGCGACTCCGAACTTTGAACGAAAATTTTTTGTCCCACAGCCGTTTCAAAATGCCATTTTTCTTTTAATGGGCGCTCTAGCCCGGGGCTTGAAACCTCTAAAGTATATTCGCCACCTGGAATAAGATCTTCGACATCCAAAATAAGTCCAAAACCTTTTGAAACCTTCTCGCAATCCTCAAGACTTACACCGCCTTGTTTATCGACATAGACAATAACCTTGCGGCCTCGCCCTTTGGAGCCCGTATTAAAATCAACATCGTAAAGCTTGCAACCTTCACGTTCGCAGATTTCTTTTGCGACTTCCTTCATTTTTATTAAGTTATCCATTTACTACCGTCTTGTATCTTTGTTATCAAAAAAAAATGGGCCTTAAAAGCCCACTTCTTAACCGTCAGTAATCATCCTTTTACTGGTTTTAAATCTTGAAATGTAATTCTTTTGATAACAAAAAAAGCCTATAAAATCAAGTTATTGATGTTGTTTGAAAGTCATTAGGAGTGCTTTTTTGCCGTCCGGATAATAGCTATTTCTTTCTCCGACCTTTAAAAAACCATGCTTTTTGTAAAACCCTTGGGCTTTAAAGTTATCCTGATGGACTTCAAGCCATATTTCAGTTCCTGATGGTAACTGTTTAAGAGATTCCATAAAAAGTTGCCCCATGTAATTCTTATGCATTTTATCTATGTGCGTTGCCATTAAATCGAGTTCAAATAGATGGAGACCAAGAGCACGAAAAAAAATAAATGCTATTAATTCTTGTTCTACCCAAAGACCAAAAGCCTTAGCTTTTAAAGCTTCTTGAATTTGTTTTTCTGTCCACTGAAGACCAAAGGATACAAAATTCGATTGTGTTTTATGCCCCTCCAGAATCTTTTCGACTTCATTAAAATGTGATAAATTAAGACTTGTAACTTGCACGGGTTTTTAAGGATTGCCTGTTGCAACAACCTTTATAACCTCATATTTCTTGCGTAAAATATCATACCAATCCAAAAGGCGTTGTTGAGCCTGTTCTTTTGCTAATTCTACTTTTAATGAATCCCTTACCTGCACATATTCTTTATCCTGAAATTTTTTAGGATTATTTTTAAAATAATGAAATGCCTCTGCATTTGTGACAGGAACAAGAGACGAACGGGATTTAAACTCTATCATCTTTTGGGCTGCAATCTTTTGTTGGATAAGATCTGCAAGCTCTTTATCGGAGGGAGAAAGCTTTTCCCATTCCTTAAAAGCAGGGGTAGATTTTTTAAGGTGGGAAAGAAAAGATTTTTTTTGAGTTTGTATTTCTTTTGGTAATGCTTGAACCATATTCAAAGATTGGGATTCAAAAAAAACAGCTCTTTCGACCAAATAGCGATCTAACTCTTGCTGAAAAAGCTGACTTTGTATCGAAGGCTCGCGATAGTTTTTGTCTACTGATTCCCAAAACTTTTCCAAAATAATGTCAATCTGAATCCGCCTTGACGTGATCACTTCTTTTTTAATTTGAGCAACAACCTCTGATGAAAATCCACTTACCGAAACTGAAAAAAGGAGAAGAAAAAGCAGACTCAATAGTTTTATCATAATCATGATATTACGATAAAAAAAAGACCTACACAAATCATAAGAGTAAACGTACCGAAAAGATCTGTGTAGGCCTAAAAGTTTAAAGAAAGGTCCTGCCCTTAAAGAAGCAGGACTTTTTAAATAATTCCTAATTAAAATGAAAAGGTTGCGTGTAATAAAAAGTTATAATAGCCAATACTCTCGATAGAATCACCGTTATAGCCGCTATACATAATTTGAGACGGCTCAAGAAATCCGTTTCTGGTCGAAACATCATAGGCTACGTTAAAGACATATTTAAAGTCTGCACCAATAGATAAATTTTTTGTTAGCTTTAAGTCACCACCAACAAGAAGACCTGTATCAATGGCCCAAGAGGATCCCTCAAGGCGTTGACAGTTCCAAAGGCTTGCACATTGTGAGGCCTTGTAATCTCTGTAAGTATAAATTAAAGATGCTCCTACAATTGGAGAAAACTTACCTTCAAGAATTCTATATTTAAAGGTTCCAGAGATACCATATTGATCCATTGTCTCCATATCGGGATAAAATACTCCATAGTATGGATCCATAGCACCCGTGGCATTTTCAATTTTACCTTTTGAGTATAAAAGGCTTCCTTCAACGATAAATTTTTGGTCAAAGATTCCGCCTAAAGTAAAACCGATTCCAGGAGAAACGCGAACATTATCTGCCTTAGAATAGTTTACAAAACCAGCATCAAGTCCCATAAACATACGATTAGATGATTTTTCTTCTTTATCTAGTTCTTTAAGTTCAGATTTAGCTTCTAAAACAGGAGCTTGTTCCACAACAGGCTGTGGCTGAACAACGACTGGCTCTGGCTGAGCAACGGGTGCCACAACAACAGGGGCAATCACGGCAGGAGCTTCTTCTTTTTTAGGTTCTTCTTTTTTACCTTCCATTGCGTCCATAAGCTTGGCCGCACGCTCTTGTTCTGCTTTGATTCTTTCTTGTTCAAGTTTTTCTACAATCCGAGACTCAGTTTGCTGTTCCATTTCTACACGTTGTTTTCTTAAACGATCCGCAGAAGACTCTGATAAAGGAGAATCCTCAACAACTGTTGTAGGTTGCTTTTGAATAATAAACGTTGGTTGCTGAACTGAATTCGTTGGCTGATTTTGAAGAATCACAGGATTTTGAACTGTCGTTGTCTGCACACTTTGCTGAGTCTGTGCTGGAACCTGAATGGGATCGTTTACAACTTCAATTTGTGGCTGAGATGAGACATCCTGCGCCTGCAGAGCCTTTGATAAGGCTTGATTTTCAACATTCTGACTTTGTGCAAATGCCACCACGCCTACAAAAGCTGTCAGCACTGTGCTTGTAAGCATTTTGCCAAGGATTATATTCTTTTTCATAAATAGACCTCTTCCTTATAAAGGTTTAACAACTAGCTATAGAGCAAATCCTATGCCTCATATGTTGCCATGCGCTACTTTCTGTAAGATATTGATTTTACTTAATTACTAAAACTTAATCTCCGTTGAAGTAATGAAAATATTACCATATTGTGTCACAATGCACCGCGCCCTACTTCAATATAATCGCATCTTAAGAAGTTTAAACTTTTACAGATTCTATATATATCAAGTAATTTCAGTATGTTACAGTGGTCTGTGTGCCTATATTTTTGACATTAAAATAGCTTGCGACCATTTTGGGGCCTCAATTCTTTGCCTCTTTTTCTATTAAAATGGTTCCAAATTATAACTTTAATTCATCCTGTCTGTACTTATTACAACAAAAAAAACTCCATTGTCCTTTAGATTGGCTAAAAGATGGCACAACCATTGCTATAGATGTTCCTACTTGCTTGCTAATTGGAACTCGAACATCCCTCCCCCCTTAGTTTCGTTTTCTTTTTAGCAAGCATATTTTTTTAAGCCCCCTTTATCGGGGGCTTTTTTTTGCCTGAAATAAATCATTTGCAATAAAGTTTTGATTCCCCTAATAATTTTGTTTCTTTTTAGTGTGCCCCTATGGCGGAATTGGTAGACGCGTACGACTCAAAATCGTATGAGCTTTCGCTCATGTCCGTTCGATTCGGACTAGGGGCACCAAGCCTTGAGGTGCGACGGTACTCCGGCGCGAGGCTCAAGGCGCTGAAGTTCTTGAGGGGTTACCAGCCACCACCGCCAAATTGATTCTCGACTAAGAGTCGAGAGTATTCCTCAAATTCCATGTCCATTAAAACTTGTAGCGGACTATGACCAAACCTTGGGTTATTCATTTCTGCTCTTGCGGCATCAATAGACCAGCCATGTATCACGCGATAAAGAGCTACAATAACACCCGTACGATCGGCACCTTTTTCACAATGAATATAAACCAGCCCTCGTCTTTTTGCCTGCTCTATTCTGCTAAGAATCCTCATGGCATAATCGTAGGTAAGATCAAGACCAATCCGGCTTATCGGCAAAAAATCTACGGGAATGATTCCAGATAATTCATCTGGGTTTCTATCATCTAATTTAATAATGGTTTTTACGCCCTTTTCACTGAGCCACATAATATTTTCTGGAGTAACGGCAGCTCCTCTTAAAACCCTTTTATCAACTTGAAAAAAATTGTTTGGCTGTATTCCCGTCGCAAATATCTGTGTATAAAAAAATAAAATCAAAGTAACAAAAAAAGTCCGCATATCCCCTCCACGCTTGTCAAAACCATTACACAAAAAAGTAGAATCCTACCACATTATTTTATGACCTTACGCCTTTAAGATTGTCGTTTCTTATATATTTCTTTTTATCTTAAATCTTCTATATTGATAACCTTGCTCTGATACAGAGCTTGTCACAATAGTCATTATAAAAATTCCCAGAATGAGCTCTGACCCATTTCCATGAAATTTTCCTGTTTTGTATAAGTTCATCAATCTGTCTAAGCTTCTCGACATGGGGAATTTCTTTGGCATTCTTTTTCTTCCAGTTTTGCTTTTTCCAATCCTTTATCTCAATTAAAATATTATCCAAAACAATTCTGGAATCCGAATAAAGTGTCACCTCTGTATCCAAGTCAATTTCATGCAGTGCCTCGATAATGGCCTGATATTCCATATCAAGATTGTCAGTGTATCTCTTGGTTCCAAATTTCTCTTTCAAG
>JBDHWX010000121.1:0-5850 GCA_039810365.1 Bdellovibrionales bacterium
GTCCTAATAATGGAGGATATCAACTCTTTGATATCTACATACAAAATCCAAGGGGATCCAATGGTCCAAAGAAAATAAATTTAAATCGTGCTCAAACCCTTAATTGCAAGGCTTTCTTAAAAGCCCATGAGTATTGTGCAAAAATTCGTCAATCCGAAGCCCTTGTCCAAATCGATGATGTTTATGGAACTCCAAAAACTCTAAACTGCAGGGATGTTGTAGAACTTTATTATCAACATCCCAACTTTTGTAACTAAAAAATTCTCGTTTAGTTTTAGACTTTTTAAAAAAATGATTTATGATCCTTAGTACAACTCCACCTTATCATTTTCTTTTAGATTCGCACCAGAGTGGACAACTCCAATGGCCCCATCTTTTCCAAAGTAACTCACAATTTCAATTGTTCCCTTCATTCGCCCCTCAGCCCTTCCAAGATAGGTTCCCGTTTGAGGATCAAAAATATCTTGCCCCTGATCCATAACCTTTAAAAGATCGCCAACCTGAATGCCCGAAACTCTACCAGCATTAATATAGATTTTTTCTCCACGAACCATGACAATTCTACCATTCCATGTGAGCTTTCTCATGGCATTAGAGATTGCTGGTATCATTGCCTGAAACGCCTTAGATGTTGCCTCATTTACTAGCTGAGGATCTTCTGCAAGATCAGCATCAGAGTACCTTCTTTCGATAAAACGAGTCGATGTGGCCTCAGCTGTTGCCGTTCTTGTATCATTAAAAATCTCTTTTTTATTTTCTCCACCAAAAACCCTTACCTGTACTTTTGCTTCAACCGTAGCTCGAATTTTTTTTACAATTCCCACTTCATCGCCTAATTTCTTAGCTCGAACCTCCAGAATTTTTCCTTCCATAACCGCATTTACACCTAGACCTTGTGCAATTTCTGCTATTTTTTCTAAGTCATACTCAGTCGTACTAGCTTTCAGCTGTTCAAAGTCTTTAGGAAAATCAGAGTTTTTTATGACTACAAATTCTTGTGAATTCAAAAGAGCATTAACGAAAACTCTTCTTGAGGGTTCCTTAAGGCTACTATATCTGCCACCCTGAGAAGCATCTAAAAATGGTAATACAAAGACGCGTTTCAGCGGTTCATTTGTATTTCTAGCTTTTATAGGAATATTACGTTCTAACGTTGACTCACTCTGATTTCGGCTGACAAGCGAACATGAAGACGTAAGAAGAATTACCAGCGTAAAAGAAAATAACCTTTTCATAAAAATAGTCTAACAGTATTTTTAGATTTACAAAATGTATTTAAGACTAAAGTCTTATGATAAGATTAAAAAAGTTTAATTACTTATTTTAACATCAATGTTCTTAGAAGAAACATCTTGAGTCGTTACCTTTATCCCCTGGTACTTAAGAGCTTCAATTTTCTTAGCTAAGGCTTGGATATTCCCTGTATAATCTATTTCAAATACTCTTTTATCACTTTCAACATATCTCTCTGTAAGACTACGAATACTCCCTATAGATTTTAATACTGTAGATTTAAAGTTCTCAAGATTTTTAAAATTTAAATCACCACGCAAAGTGATATTCATAACAGAGGATTCCAATATCCCTTTTTTTAAGGCGCTCTCAATTTGCTCTCGTAAGTCGGAACCTACATCAGAAAAAAGTTTATCTGCATTTTTAAGAACGGCACTTTGCATATCATTAGAATCTAATTCAAGTGATCTTGTTGCCTCTGCAATGGTCTTTGCTTGAGAGTTCAAAATCACTTCAAGCTTAACCTGAAATTTAACACCAGAAGAAACCCGAGATGATGGAGAAACCAACACTTGTCCTCGAATCACCATTGGAAAATCAAAATATGACTCTATAAATTGATAATCACCTTTTCTAAAGTAATCCTTTTCTAATGTGGGTGGTAAAGATTTTTTAAAATCCCATTGCACAGGATTCATAAGGTAATAATTAATTTCCTTAAAATGATTTTGGAGATTTAAAAATAATTTATTATTAAGGCTATTTATAAAGTCATCTGATAAAGTGTCCCCAACCCACCATTTATATATTTTAGCCCGTATTTCATCTACAAATGTAATAAATGGTAAGACCACACCCGTATTGTACTGAGAGGCAAGAATTCCTGTTTTTTCTAAAAGTTGACGTAAATTTGTTGGAGATACCTTCAAAATAACACTCACCTTATATTGCCCATTACCAAGACTTTCTACATTGGGCTTCATAAGAGGAACAAATTTACCAGATTCTTTTATAACCCTTGCACGTATAATATTAATATTTTCTTCATATTTTTTTTCACCTATAAGATCAACCGTATAACGTCTTACAATTTCCTCTAAGATTTTCTGATCGCCAAGATCACTGGCCTGAGAGGGGCTTTCTGCTGAGACGGTAGTTTCTTCCGACATATCAACGTAATCAGAGGTCTGTGCAAATGAAATATTATGTAACAAGGTTAGTGCGATTAAAATACTTTTCATGACTTAATTCTAAGCCTTTAAAGAAAGTTTATTCAAGAGATTTGCAAAATCAAAATCTGGTTGAGTACGAATCTTGATTTCTTTTTTACTCCAAGGGTCTTGAAAAGAAACAAAAACTGCACTTAGAAGCGTTCGCTCAATTTGAAATTGCTCAAAAAAAGCTTTGTTATTCCAACTATTGCCGTAAAGAGGATCACCAACAATGGGATGCCCAGCAGACTTTAAATGCCTTCTAATTTGATGATAGCGCCCCGTTTCAGGTGAACACTCTACGAGCGAATACATGCGCTCTTCATGACATAAATTTAAACTCACTTGAGCTAACTTTTGTATAGCGGTAACGGCTTGCTCGGTTCCAGGTAACTTATGTTTTTTTAATGGTTTATCAATTTTTAAACTGTCTTGGATCTCACCATGACAAAGAGCAATGTACTTTTTTTTGATCTGTTTTTTTTGAAACATTTGTTTAAGTCTTGCTGCTGATTGAGGATTTAAAGCATAGAGAATTACCCCACATGTTGTCTTATCCAAACGATGTATGGGAATAACCCTATAGCCTAGTTGCTCTTGTAAAATGTTTTGTAGTGATATGGCCTCATCTTTTTTACTATCGGCATAGACAACTAACCCATGAGGTTTATGAACAACAACATATTGAGAAGTTTTTAAAAGAATTTTTATCTTCATGAGACGATATGAATAAAGCGAGTATCTTTATAAGACATTTGTAAATCTTCAAAAAAATCTTTACTCAAGAGCACACCTTCTTCTTCTGATTCAAACATAATCTTTTTGTCTAAGTCATCAAGCTGACATTCAAAGTAGTATTTCGACTGACCTTTATGTTTTTGTAAAATCTTTTTAAGATTTTCCATATCAAAATCTTTTTGATCAATAACGATCTTGATACGACTCGCCTTCTTAAAAAGATCATTCATTGGGTAAATCTTCTCAGCAATAATCTTGTAATTATCTTCGTTTCTTTCCAAGACACCCTCTATAATAAGAACATCATCTGTTGAGATAATTGTTTCTGTTGTTACATAAAGGTTTGGAAAAACAATAACCTCTGTACTTGTAGAAAGATCTTCAAACTGCAGGGCTGCCATCCGAGTCCCTTTTCTCGTCATAATTTCACGGATGTTTGTTATAATTCCACCTATTGTCACCTTTTTTTTATTTTCAACTTCACTGAGTCCTATAATTTGATGGCTCGTCATCTTGCTTAAGATATTTTCATATCCATTAAGAGGATGTTCGCTAAGATAAAAACCAAGAACTTCTTTTTCATTATTTAGACGAGTACTTTTTGCCCATTGTGGCACATCCACAAGTTCCACAGCTTGATGAGACTTATCTTCTTCTAATAAAGAAAAAAGATTAGATTGTCCAACTTCGCGATCTTGTCTTTCAACTTCTGAAACTTCAATGAATTTTGTAAAATTGTGGTAAAGTTGAGAGCGAAAAATTCCAAACGAATCAAAAGCTCCAGCTTTAATAAGACTTTCTATAACTTTTTTGTTCACACGTCTTAAGTCAACACTAGAAAAGAATTCTTGAAGAGATTCAAACTTCTTACCTTCTTTAAGGTTTCTTGCTTCCAAGATGGCTTCGATTGCTGATTCGCCAACACCTTTAATTGCGCAGAGACCAAAAAATATCTCGTTTCCCTGAACAGCAAATCCTTTTTCTGAAAGATTGATATCAGGTGGTTTGACTTCAATACCATGTTGTCTTGCATCTTTAATATAGCGAACAATCTTATCTGTATCAGAAAGTTCTTCGTTTAAAAGGGCTGCATAAAACTCAACAGGATAATAATTTTTTAACCATGCTGTTTGACCTGCGACCACACAATAAGCTGCCGCATGAGATTTATTAAAACCATACTCTGCAAACTTTGCCATAAGATCAAAAAGTTCTTCAGATTTTTTAAGATCATGTCCACTTTCTGTTGCTCCTTTTATAAAGCGCGCTCTTTGCTGATCCATTTCTTCTTTGATCTTTTTACCCATGGCTCTTCTTAAAAGATCAGCCTCTCCAAGAGAGTAATTTGCAATTTTTGAAGCAATGAGTTGAACCTGTTCTTGGTATACAATAATTCCATAGGTTTCTTTTAAAATATCTTCGAGTTCTGGAAATATATAAGTGACTTCAACTTGACCGCTCTTTCTTGCAATGTATTCGGGTATCATTTGCATGGGACCTGGGCGATAGAGAGCATTAACAGCTACGATATCATCAAAACATGTGGGCTTTACTTTTTGGAGAGTATCTGTGATTCCCCCACCTTCAAATTGAAAAACACCCGCAGTGTCTCCTCGGGTCATCAACTCATAAATACCAGGATCATCCATACGGATCAGGTCTGCTTTATATTTTTTACCTCTGTTTTTTTCTATCATCTGAAGAGCATTATCAATGTGAGTGAGAGTTTTAAGCCCCAAAAAGTCAAATTTAATAAGACCAATTTTTTCTGAATGTTTCATGTCATATTGCACGACATTTTCACCCTCAACACCTTTATAAAGAGGGGCGTATTTTACAAGAGGTTGATTGGATATAATCACACCGGCTGCATGAATGCTGGCGTGACGATGAATCCCCTCAATCTTTTTTGCTATATCAACAAGTGTTGCCATTCGAGGATCTTGGTCCATAAGCTCTTGAATTCGCGGCTCTAAGGTTAAAGCTTCTTCAATGGTTAATCCCAATTTATCAGGCATAAGTTTTGATAGCACGTCAACTTCTTGAAAACTCATACCCATTACGCGCCCGACATCTCGAATCGCAGCTCTTGCCTGCAATTTTCCAAAAGTAATAATTTGGGATACGCTTTGCGCACCATATTTTTGAGTGACATAATGAATAACTTCAGCACGTCTTTCTTGACAAAAATCAATATCAAAATCCGGCATACTGACTCGTTCTGGATTTAAAAATCTTTCAAAAATAAGTTTATTTTTAATAGGATCAAGATTGGTAATTCTTAAACTCCAAGCCACAATACTTCCAGCACCCGAACCTCGTCCTGGCCCTACGGGAATATGATGATCTTTGGCCCAATTGATAAAGTCTTGAACAATTAAAAAATAACCACTAAATCCCATTTTTTCAATAATGCCAATTTCATATTCCAAACGCTTATAATAGTCTGGTTTTAACTCTTCCAAAACAGGTAGCCCCTGCTCTTTAAGTTCTTGAAACCTTAACTCCAAGCCATTTTTTGATTTCTCTAAAATTTCGTCGTGAAGATTTCTACCATCTTTTGTTGGAAACGTTGGGAGATGATAAATAGGTTTTCCATGGGCATCTTTTAATTTAAATTCAACATGACATTGCTCTGCAATTTTAAGTGTGTTTTCTAAGGCCTCAG
>JBDHWX010000122.1:0-5762 GCA_039810365.1 Bdellovibrionales bacterium
AATTATAAACTCAGAACGCTAAGTGCTTGTCTCTTCAAAACTTTTTGACCTTATCTAAACTTGCGTGGGGAGAACCTCTAAACTTGCGTGGGGAGAACCTGTTTTATTCACAAGTTCCCCTACCCCTAAATTTGGTAGGCCATCCAGGACTTGAACCTGGGATCCTCCGGTTATGAGCCGGATGCTTTAACCAACTAAGCTAATGGCCCGTATCAACACGTTTAACGAATGTAACTGGGGATACAAAGAGCAGTCAATAATTGTTCGACCGCCCCCCTTCTAAAACCCGCTCTAAAATCATTTTTAGTCTATAAATGCCTTAAGTTTTTTAGAGCGTGACGGGTGGCGAAGCTTGCGAAGAGCCTTGGCCTCAATCTGACGAATCCTCTCTCGAGTGACGTTAAAGTCTTGGCCCACTTCTTCGAGTGTATGATCAGACTCTTCTCCAATACCAAAACGCATACGCAAGACTTTTTCTTCTCTTGGAGTGAGCGTTGCAAGAACACGTCTTGTTTGTTCTGCTAAATTTAAATTGATAATAGCCTCTGCTGGGTTGATGACTTTTTTGTCTTCAATAAAATCACCAAGGTGAGAATCTTCCTCTTCGCCAACGGGAGTTTCAAGGGAGATCGGTTCTTTTGCAATTTTTAAAACCTTGCGGGCTTTTTCAACCGGCATTTCCATTTTTTCTGCAATTTCTTCTGGAGTTGGTTCACGCCCAAGTTCTTGAACAAGATAGCGAGACGTTCTGACAAGCTTATTGATCGTCTCAATCATATGAACGGGAATACGAATGGTTCTAGCTTGGTCAGCAATAGCACGCGTAATAGCCTGCCTGATCCACCAAGTCGCATATGTAGAAAACTTATATCCACGGCGGTATTCAAATTTATCCACGGCTTTCATTAAACCAATATTGCCTTCTTGGATAAGATCCAAAAACTGCAAACCACGGTTGGTATATTTTTTTGCAATGGAAACAACAAGTCTAAGATTAGCTTCAACAAGTTCTGATTTTGCAAGATCGGCTTCTCTTTCGCCTTTCCAAATGGCTGTGTAAGTATCGGTTTCGTTTAAAAGCCTCTCTAAACGTTTTTGTGCATCTGCCGCCGCTACAGCAAGGGTCTTAAAAGAATCGTAATTTAAACCCGTGTCACGAATCATTTTTGCAAGCTCTTGATCACTTTTTTGAATCAGGTGATAACGCTGAACAACCTCATTTACATCTTTTGAAAATGTTTTTTCGATTGCCGTTTTCATGCGCTTTTTAAGTGTATAAATTCTAGAACTTGTATTTTTAAATTTAATAACAATTCTGTTAATCACCTTACGGTTAAAACTCACTTCTTCAAAATTGGTCATGAGCTTATCTACCGCAACGTTAAGCTCTTCATTTAACTTTTTATACTCTCCATCAGAAATTTTTTCGTCTCTTAAGCTTTCAAAAGTTTTTTTGATTTTCTTTTCATACTTTCGGACTTCGCCAATAAGGGTATTAATTTTTTCGATATATTCTTTTTCATCATATTGAGTGTCTTCGTCTTCAAGTCCTCTAAAAATAGATTTTACTTTAATACGTCCTTTTGCAAGGTATTCACCAAGCTGCACGATTTCAAAAGTTCCAAGAGGTGAAAGAAGTATTGCGCGCACGATTTTTCTTTCTCCGGCTTCAATACGTTGGGCGATTTCAACTTCGCCCTCTCTGGTTAAAAGCGAAACACTTCCCATTTTACGCAAATAAAGGCGGACAGGGTCATTTCCTTTGGCGTCGCCCGTTTCTTCTGCCTCGTGTTCTTCTTCTTCCTCTTCTTTACTAGAATCGAGCGCAAATTCTTCGCCCTCTTCTTTGTCTTTTGTACTCGATAGCTCTATAATTTTTACACTGTGTGTTTCAAGGCCATGCATCAATTGATCAAGGGCTTCTGCGCTTATAATTTCTGGTGGCAAAAGATCATTGATTTCTTCGAAAGTTAGAAAATCTTTTTGTTTTGCAAGGGTTACAAGTTTTTGAATTTCTTCAGCAATCATAGCTTTTTGAGCTGCCGTAGAAAGTATATTTGAACCCTGTGTTTTATCTGAAATGTCTATGTTTTTTGCCATAAAAAGAGCTTCTCCAACCTTAAATTTCTTATTCTTTTACTTGTCTTAGCGATTGTCTATTACGAATTACATTCATAAACTGTTCCAACTTTTCGGGGTCTGCATCTGCCTTTATTTCGTTTACAAGGGCTTGCGTCTGTTTTTTTAAAAAACGCTCCGTAACCCTCTGTAAACAGTCGTTTTTTAACTTTTCCGCTTCTTCTGCTTCGACCCAATTTTCATCTAAATGCAACGTTATCACAGCTTTATTGTTTACCAAGGAGCATAATTTGCTGGTCAGTGTAGCAAAATTTGACCTTTCTTGTCTATATTCGTTGCTCGCTTTTTTAAAGACCAAATCAAGGCCAGAGGGGGTTAGTTTTTCTTGCAAACCCCACTCTATAAGCTCTTGCAAGATTGCTTCATTTGAAAGCGCAAGGTTGATGAGAAAAACCTCTTCTTTGGGTGGATTTTTTATTTCAACTTTTTCAAAAATTCCCTCTAAAAATTGTGTTTTTTGAAGCGCTTTTCCCGAGTCTACTTTTTCTGCTGTCACAACACTTTTATTTTCTGATTTTTGTGTCTGTTCACGCAAAGATTTAACAACCCATTGGCGGTCCACACCCAATTGGCTTGCTATTTCTAAAACATAAAGTTCTCGAAGTGCCGAGTCTTGAATGCTCAATACATAAGGCGCAATGGCTGACATCTTCTGTATGGCCTCTGTTGGTGAGCCATTAAAGCCTTTAAAAATTCGATGCCAGATCACAAAAAACAAATCTTTAGAATTTTTAAGCCGCTTTGAAAACTCTTCTGCGCCAAAAGTTTTTAAAAAATCATCGGGATCTTTTTTCTCTCCGATATCGACAGCCTTTGGCAAAAGACTTTCTGAAAGCAAAATTGGCAAGCTTCGCTCTTGAGCAAATTGCCCGGCCTGATCTGAGTCAAAAAGCACATAAACATTTTTTGTAAAACGCTTAATAAGTTTTGCATGGTCAATAGTTAAAGCTGTTCCCATTGTGGCCACAACGTTTTTAAATCCATACTGATAAAGGGCAATTAAATCCATATACCCCTCAACAACTATCACGGCGTCTTCGATGCGAATAAATTTGGCCGATTCGTTAAGACCGTAGAGAACTTTTCCCTTATGAAAAACAGGGCTTTCTGGCGAGTTTAAATACTTGGGGTTTTCGTTTGTAATGGTTCTACCGCCAAAACCTAAAACCTCTCCCTTGGGAGAAACGATGGGAAACATGATACGGTTTCTAAAAATATCATAGGATTCTTTTTTGTTGGGCTTTTGCTTAATAAGACCAAGGTTTTGTGCAAGATGCAGTGGCGCTTTTTTAAAGGAGAGATACTGGCTTAGAGACGACCATTCGTCTAAGCTAAAACCAATTTTAAACGTATCGATAATTTCTTTGGTAAGGCCTCTTTTTTTTACATATTCTCTGGCCAGATGATTCTCCGAAAGATCAGAAAAGTTTTTTCTATAAAAAGATCCTGCCAATAAATTAATCTTTAAAAGTTTTTGTCGATCATCCTGATTTTCTCTTTGAGAAAGACTTTCTTGTGGCAACGGAATCGAAGCACGGCTTGCAAGATACTCAACCGCATCTAAAAAACTCATACCGTTATAGTCCATTAAAAAGTTAATGATATTGCCTGATTTTTTGCAGCCAAAACAATAATAGACTTGTTTGGATTCGCTGACGGAAAAGCTTGGTGTTTTTTCTCTGTGATCGGGAAACGGACAAAGCCCCATTAAATTATGGCCTGTGTTTTTAAAAGACGTATATTGCCCGATAACATCGGCAATATTAACCGAATCCCTGACCTTCTCCACAAATTCAGGAGAGAATCTCACACACACCTCTTTATTTAAAATTTAGATCCAACTTATAACTGAGAGAGCTTTTCTTTTACGATTGCACTGAGGAGTTTTCCGTCAGCACGTCCCTTGGCTTGTTCTTGGGCTTCTTTCATAACGCGACCCATGTCCTTCAGACTTGTTGCGCCCACTTTGCTGATAATTTCTTGCACGAGGCTTTTAACTTCAGAATCCGATAACGGAGTTGGTAAATACTCTTTTAAAATAACAAGCTCTGATTCTTCTTTTGCTGCTAAATCTTCTCGTCCCGCATTTTTGTATTGCTCGATAGAATCAAGCCTTTGCTTAGAAAGTTTTTGAATAACTCCCATAACCTCTTGATCTGTTATGGCATTGGGACGAATTTCAATTTCTCGATTTTTTATGGCAGCATTTAAAAAGCGGAGTGCCTCAAGACGCTCCGCTTGTTTTGATTTCATTGCAGATTTAATATCTTCTAATAATTTTTCTTTTAGGGTCATTTTAATATTCCTTTAGAAAAAATTTAAAGAAACAAATTAGAAACGCTCAGGTTTCATTTCAAAACTGCGTTTGTCGTTTCCGCCGAATTTTCTTTGTTTCTTAACAAGTCTTTTGCGAGCCGCAATTGACTTCTTTTTAAGACGAACGCTTGGTTTTTCGAAATGCTCTTTCTTTTTAACATCAGAAAGAATTCCGGCCTTTTCACATTGCTTTTTAAATCTCTTTAAAAGCTGTTCAAAACCTTCGCCATCTCTTGACTTTACCATTGCCACTTTAAAATCACCGACCCTTCTTATGTGTGGAATTGGGTAGTTCTAGCACCCCACTACAAGCCGTGTCAATTGCCGATCCGGATGTTTTTTAAGCAGTTTAGAATTGGCCTTTGATATGCTTTTATATTACATATTTTGCAATGCAATACGAACCTTACTCTAACGAATACTGGATGGCACGAGCTCTAGAGTTTGCCCAACAGGCCAAATACCAAGGGGAAATCCCCATTGGGGCCGTCATTGTGCAAAAATCAGAAAGTGGCCACTACGATCAAATTATTGCCGAAAGTTTTAATAAAAAAGAGCAAAATACAGACGCCACAGCCCACGCAGAAATCCTTGCTATCCAAGAGGCAAGTCAAAGGCTTGGCAGATGGAGGCTTTCGGACTGCAATTTTTATGTGACGCTTGAGCCCTGTTTGATGTGTCTGGGTGCTATTGTGGCCGCAAGGTTTGATGCACTTATTTATGGGGCCTGGGATAAAAAAGCAGGAGCCGTTGTTTCTACCTACGATTTTGAAAAGACCACTCACTTTAATCATTACCCAAAAGTTCAGGCGGGTGTTTTAGAAAATGAATGCTCTCAAATTTTAAAAGACTTTTTTGAAGAGCTGAGAGTTTTAAGAAAACGTTAACTTGACCCACCGCCGGTACAAAAGGTACGCCGTACCTTTTGTACCGGCAGCGCATCAACATAAAAGTCAGAGGAGTGCTCTGGCCTTTATTTTTTCGTAAGATTTTTGGAGAACAGATTTACTTTAGCTCATCGTAAAAATAGCAAACATGGACCAGAGAACCCTACAAATTAGGCCCCTTAACGCTTATTTTATCACTAAATCCTCTTTTTGCATTTGATTCGTTATGAATTCGATTATATCGCTTTTGATAGGTGGCAAACTAAAGCCCTTTCCCCATTATGCCGATCATTATGAGACACAAAAGAACGTTGGATGGATAGGATTTCGTGACCATAAAGTTCAGAAGAAATAAATTTTTTATCTCAGCAACTCTCGGCATCACAAGCTTGATGATTCTGCTGATTTACCAAAACTGTG
>JBDHWX010000123.1:0-5760 GCA_039810365.1 Bdellovibrionales bacterium
TCCTGGCTTCCTATGAAACTTTGAACCGTGAGCCGCTGGGCCACCCGCAAAGCCATGTCTTTTCATCGCACCAGAAAAGCCTCTTCCTTTTGATGGCGCCGTGATCTTAACAAGAGCACCTTTTTCTAAGGAATCAATTGAAACTTTTTGACCAATTTGTATCCCTTCTGGAAGAGACTGAAGGATTTCTTTGCAATGATATGCAGAGTTCTCAAACCCCGCTTTTCTAAATTTAGTAAGTTCAGCCTTGTTTGCTGTACGAGCGGGCTTTGGTTTAAATGCAACCTGTATTGCCTCATAACCATCTTTTTCTTTTGTTTTTACCTGAGATACATACATGGGGTCATATTTCAATGCTGTGACGGGAACCTGTGTGCCGTTTTCATCAAAAACCGTTACCATTCCGATCTTAAAAGCATAAAGCCCATTGAGCTTAAGACTTGTGTCCGCACTCTTGTTTTCTTGTACTTCTTGTGTTGTTTGCTCTTCAGACATTTCCTACCTCAATTCACTACAGATAATTTGATTTCGACATCCACACCCGCAGAAAGATCAAGTTTCATCAGCTGATCAACTGTTTGAGGTGATGGCTCTAAAATATCGATAAGTCTTTTATGTGTTCTAACTTCAAATTGCTCTCTTGATTTTTTATCAACGTGAGGAGATCTCAAAACTGTATAGCGATTGATACGTGTTGGAAGAGGAATGGGACCTGCAACCATAGCTCCTGTTTTGCGGGCTGTATCCACAATTTCTTTTGTTGATTGATCAAGAAGTTTATGATCGAAAGCTTTTAATCGAATTCGAATTTTTTGACTTTGCATATTCACTTTCCTTACGTTGACACCGTTTTATTTTTCAAAAAAATAGCGTATAAAATTCCACCAGCGTTTTTTTCCCTGCTGAAACCATCTCCGAGTTTTATTACTGGCCACAGAAAAAACACTTTAAAATATTCACTTTTTTACGCTAAACCCGTACAAAGTCGCAAATATGCATTTTTAGAGTCCAATTTGTCAAAGGGAAATTTGAAAAAATGTAGAAAAACCAAATTATTAAATTCTACCCAGTTTGGTAAGAATTTCGTCCTGAACTTTTTGAGGGACAGCCGCATAATGGCTGGGCTCCATACTAAAGGTTGCTCGCCCCTGACTCATAGAGCGTATATCCGTAGCATAACCAAATAAGGTCGCTAGTGGCGCCTCTCCCTTAATAATCTGAGCATTCCCTTTAGCATCCATACGATGCACCTTGCCCCTACGAGCGTTGAGATCTCCAATAATGGTTCCCATAAACTCTTCTGGGGTAATAATTTCAAGTCGGCTGATAGGTTCAAGCAATATTGGGCCAGCTTTTTGGGCAGCTTCCTTAAAAGCCATAGATCCCGCGACTTTAAAAGCTATTTCAGATGAGTCCACATCATGAAAACTACCATCAAAAAGTGTGATTTTAAGATCAACGAATTGGTAACCAGCAAGTATACCTGTTTCTGCGGCCTCTCGAACTCCCTGCTCAATGGCAGGAATAAACTCCATTGGAATAACGCCTTGTTTAATATCATTTTTGAAAATAATACCCTTCCCACGTTCTAGGGGCTCTACTTTAACGAAAGCATGTCCGTACTGACCATGGCCACCCGTTTGACGAATATATTTCCCTTCTCCAATAGCTTCACGAGTTAAAGCCTCTCGATAAGATACCTGCGGTTGCCCCTTATTGACTTGAACCTTATGTTCTCGCTTAAGCCGATCAATAATAATTTCAAGATGGAGCTCTCCCATACCAGAGATTAATTGCTGACCAGTTTCTGAATCTGTTCGCATTTTAAATGATGGGTCCTCAGCCTGAAGTTTTTGAAGAGCTGCCGCCAGCTTATTTTGATCTTCTATAGATTTCGCCTCAATAGCTACAGAAATAACAGGCTCTGGAAACCTTATATTTTCTAATAATACGGGCTTTTTAGTTGAACAGAGCGTATCACCTGTTGTTGTGTATTTTAAACCAAGAACTGCCCCAATATCGCCAGCTTTAAGTTGTTTTACTTCTTGGCGTGAATTGGCATGCATTTTCATAATATTACTGATGCGTTCTTTTTTATCTTTTCCTGGATTTAAGAGATAGCTGCCCGGTTCAAGTACACCAGAATAAACTCGGACATAAGTCAATACACCATAGGAGTCTGTCATAAGCTTAAAAGCAAGGGCCACAGGCTCTTCCTCAAAATCTGTCTTACAAATAACATTTTCGTCTTCATCTTTCGGATTAATCCCATGAATGTCAGGAATATTAATGGGGCTTGGAAGATAATCGATGACTCCATCAAGTAACGGCTGAATCCCTTTATTTTTAAAAGCAGAACCACAAAAAACTGGAAAGGACTGAAGCAAAATGGTTGCTTTTCGTAGAGCCTGTTTTAAATCTAAAGTCGGAATTTCTTCGCCGTTGAGATAGCGCTCCATAATCTTATCATCAAAGTCAGCGATCTTTTCTATCATAAAAGCTCTTGCCGACTCGGCCTCGCTTCTAAAATCTTCCGGAATCTCTTTTTCTAATGGCTTAGTATTGATATCTTCTGTTTCCCAAAGAAGAAGTTTCATCTTCATAAGGTCAACAACACCAGAAAATTGTTCCTCCTTTCCAAAAGGAATTTGAACGGGTATGGGATTTGCCGCAAGTTTTTCAATTAAACTCCGCCATGACATTTTAAAGTCCGAACCGATACGGTCCATTTTATTTACAAAACAAATTCGAGGCACTTTGTACTTATCAGCTTGTCTCCATACGGTTTCAGATTGCGGCTCAACTCCGTTAACAGCGTCGAAAACGGCTATCGCACCATCTAATACTCGAAGAGATCTTTCGACTTCAATTGTGAAGTCAACATGGCCTGGAGTATCGATAATATTAATCCGATGATCATTCCATTGTGTCGTGGTGGCGGCTGATGTGATCGTAATTCCACGCTCTTGCTCCTGCTCCATCCAGTCCATGGTTGCATTGCCTTCGTGAACTTCTCCCACTTTGTAATTACGTCCCGTATAGTAGAGAATTCTTTCTGTCGTCGTTGTTTTTCCAGCGTCAATATGTGCCATGATCCCAATATTTCGGGTCCACTTGAGTTCGCTGCGGTCTTTAGGGTCCATAAAAGACATGAAGGCTCTCCAATAATTTTTTAAAAAGACATCATGCTAACTATTAGGGGCTTGGTCAACAAGTTGAATTTCAATCTTTCGATGGCAAGTAGCACAGATATCTTCTATTGGAAACTCGGGCTTACCTTTGGATAAAAGAAAATTGGAATGACAATGAGGACACAAAGCTTGAGCAGAATTGAGCTGATCAGGCTGAGAATAGATTATGATCATAACAACTGAAGCAATAAGAAATCCTGGCACCAAAAAAAAATGAAATATGGGTATAAAAACACTCGCACAGGCTGCTAAAAAACAACCTCCACTATGTCGAATCATCCGTCTCCTTTTTTCTTTAGGATCATAAGAGCGTATGATGACTGTTCCATAAGTAACCATCTTTGAGATGGGATCTGTAAGTGAAACAGAAACACTTTTATCAACAAAAGACATAAAATCCTTCTTTTATGGATAAAATATAAGTACTAAGTAGGAAGGTCTAGAAAACAAAATTTGAATTGTGTCGAAACAAAGCGTTAGAAAATAACTAGAGAATTTAATTTTTTCCACAAATGCAAAAGGCCAACATAACAAGTTGGCCCTTTGAAGTATTCAGTCTTTTGGACCGATAGATATCACCAATTGTAATGCGCAAATGCTTTATTAGCTTCTGCCATTTTATGAACATCTTCACGTTTTTTTATGGAGTTCCCACGCTTATTGTAAGCATCAAAGAGCTCACCTGTAAGTCTTTGTGCCATGGATTTTTCGCCTCTTTCACGTGCGTATTCCACAATCCATCTCATCGCAAGTGTCAATCTTCTGTTCGGACGCACATCTACTGGAACTTGATATGTCGCTCCCCCAACCCTACGAGAGCGAACCTCTAAGGATGGCTTTACATTTTCAAGAGCCTTTTTAAATACGGAAATTGGTTCTTCTCCTGGAACTTTTGCTTTTAGTTCTTCAAACGAAGAATAAAGGATTCCCTGAGCTAGGGTTTTTTTACCATGTTCCATCAACGCATTGATAAATTTTGCGATCACTAAATCATTATATACAGGATCTGGAATAACTTCTCTTTTATAATTACCTTTTCTACGAGACATTTTTACTTCCTCTTAGTTATTAAGCTGGTTTTTTTGCTTTTTTAGTACCGTACTTTGAACGACCATTAGCTCTATTTTGAACTCCCTGAGTATCCAAAACACCACGGATAATATGATAGCGAACACCAGGAAGATCTTTGACTCGACCTCCTCGAATCATAACCACACTGTGTTCTTGAAGATTATGTCCAATACCTGGAATATAGGATGTGACTTCAAACCCGTTACTTAGGCGAACACGTGCAACCTTTCTCAGGGCAGAATTCGGCTTCTTGGGGGTTGTAGTATAAACTCTCGTGCAAACTCCACGCCTTTGTGGACATTTCGCTAAAGCCGGAGACTTTGTACGGTTTTTTTGCGTCACTCTCTCTCTACGAATCAGTTGGTTAATTGTTGGCATTCCTACCTCTAGTTATATTAATAATCAAAAAAGCCTATCTTTACGGCCTACTAAGAGTAGGGAAATTAGTAAACTTTCCCCACTCCGTCAAGGCCCATTAAAAAATTACCTACTTACCCATTGGTGTGGGGCTGGGTCTCTCCCATACTAGCAAATGGCAAGCTTGCGGCCTCTTCATCATCAGCCACGTCTACTGCAATTTTCCAGTTCTTATAGGCTTGTAGCCCTGTTCCTGCAGGAACAAGGCGTCCCATAATGATATTTTCCTTTAAACCACGCAAATAATCAGTTTTGGAGTTTAAAGCTGCCTCAGTTAAAACCTTGGTCGTTTCCTGAAAACTTGCTGCTGAAATCCAAGATTCCGTACTTAAAGAAGCTTTCGTAATTCCAAGGAGAAGTGGTGCACATGTAGCAACCTGGCCACCTTGAGATTGAACCTTCCTATTTTCAGCATCAAATTCTGCTCTTTCAACTTGCTCGCTTGGTAAAAAGCGGCTGTCTCCCGCATCTAAAACGACAACTCTTCTCAACATTTGGCGGATAATAATTTCAATATGCTTATCGTTAATACTCACACCCTGAAGCCTATAAACTTCTTGAACTTCGTTGAGCATATATCCTGCAAGTTCCTTGTCTCCAAGAACACTCAAAATATCATGTGGATTCGTTGGACCATCCATAAGGGCTTCGCCAGCTCTTACAAACTCTCCCTCTCGAACTGCAAAGTGTTTTCCTTTTGGAATAAGATATTCTTTTTGTTCTCCAACTTCTGGAGTCACAATCACACGCTGTTTTCCTTTTAGGTCTTTTCCAAATGAAACATAGCCATCTACCTCTGTAATAATAGCTGCTTCTTTTGGTTTACGAGCCTCAAAAAGCTCGGCAACACGAGGAAGACCGCCCGTGATATCTCTTGTTTTAGATGTTTCACGGTGAAGCTTTGCAATCATCTGACCCGATGAAATATCTTCGCCATCATTTACCAGCAACTGAGCATCAACTGGGATGACGTACTGGACTTCAACATCACGGCCTGGAAACTTTTTAGGATTTCCTTTTTCATCAACAACGACAATTCTTGGCTTCATATCACCCGACTTTGCCTCTGTGATGACTTTTG
>JBDHWX010000124.1:0-5654 GCA_039810365.1 Bdellovibrionales bacterium
CCATCATGAACAACATAAGGACCAAAACGACCAATGCCAAGTTTGATATCCTTTTTTGTGTCATTATGCACACCAAGTTTCCTTGGTAAACTTAATAAAAATATCGCTCGCTTAAGATCAATGGTATCTGGTGACATAGAAGCTGGAATAGATGTTCTTTTGGGTTTTGCTTCTTTATCCTCACCCTCACCCTCATTTTCTCCAAGTTGTACATAAGGACCAAATCTTCCGTTCAAAACATATATTGGTAATTCTGTTTCAGGATCTTTTCCTAATGAGTCAGCACCATTAATTTTTTGATCAATCAGTTCGTTAGCAAATTCTTCTGTAACCTCGGAGGGCGCTTTTGCCTCTGGTAATGAAGCACATTGTTCTTCCTTACCCTTTGTCCGACAAACATAAGCACCATATCGACCAACTTTAAAATTTAATTTTTCTAATCCTGGTACCTGAATTGACCTGGACTCCTCTGGATCTATTGCTTTTTCTTTTTTCTCTACCTGATTTTTTAAACCATCTTTTCCAAAATAAACAGATTTAAGATATTCAATAGAATCCTTATTTCCCTCTGCAACCTCGTCAAGGTTTTCTTCCATTTCAGCCGTAAACTTAAGGTCCACATAATCTGGAAAATGTTGAGATAAAAGTTTATAGACAATAAGTGCTGTAAACGTTGGGACCAAAGTATTTCCTTGGCGACTGGCATAACCGCGATCGGCGATGGTTCCTATAATTGATGCATAGGTAGATGGTCTTCCAATACCCTCTTTTTCTAAAACTTGGATGAGTCCTGCTTCTGTAAAACGCGAAGGTGGTTTTGTTTCGTGCTCTGTTACCTTAAGAGAGGATATCTTTACTTTTTCTCCTTTTTTAAGATCAGGTAAAACACCTTCATCCTCATCATGATCATCGCTGGATTCTTTATAAACTTTTAAAAATCCTGGAAATTCAATGATGGTTCCCGATGAAGAAAATAAAAATTCATCACAAGAAAGCTTTGCCTGTATCAGCCGCTGCTGAGAACTGGCCATTTGACAAGCAAGGGTTCTCTTCCAAATCAAATCATAAAGTTTATAAGCATCTCCACTCACTCCGATCTCCTCAGGAGATAAAAAAGTGCTTCCCGCAGGACGAATAGCTTCGTGCGCCTCCTGAGCACCTTTTACTTTTTTAGACTGAAATGTTCTAACCTGCGTAGATAAAAATTTTTTTCCATAAAGGCTTTCAATACTTTCTCTGGCAGCCTTAATAGCCTGTTCTGATAAATTCACAGAATCTGTTCTCATATAGGTTATAAAACCTTTTTCATAAAGTTCTTGAGCAACCCTCATTGTGTGCCTGGATTGCCAGCCAAACTTTCTTGAAGCATCTTGTTGGAGGGTCGATGTAATAAATGGAGGGTTCGGCTCTCGCGTGATCGGCCTTTCATCAACGCTTTCGACAGTTAAATTTTTGCCTTTTAATTTTTTGAGTATTTCCTCTGCAGATTTTTTATCTAAAACTCTTATTTGTTGTTTTTTATCCTGAGAAATTTCTCCTGCTTCTTGGTTAAAGTCTTTTCCGATGGCAACTTTTTTTCCATCAATTTGTGTAAGTTTAGACTGAAAGATATCCTTTCCTCTTTCTACTTCGCTATCCACACCACAATAGATTGCCTTTTTAAATTTAAAGCGAGAGAGTTCTCTTTCTGAAATCAGCCTTAAGGCAACACTTTGTACTCTTCCTGCCGATAGTCCATAGGCCACTTTTTTCCATAAAACTGGAGATAACGAAAAGCCCACAAGGCGATCCAAAATACGCCTGGCCTCTTGTGCACGCACAAGATGGTCATCAATCTTACGAGTCTTTTTTAAAGAGCCAAGAATTGCCTCTTTTGTAATTTCATGAAACACCATTCTTTTAACAGGCACTTTTGGTTTTAAAACTTCCATCAAATGCCAAGAAATACTTTCTCCTTCGCGGTCTTCGTCCGTTGCAAGGTAAAGTTCATCGGCATCGGCCAGTTTTTCTTTGAGAGAGTTTACGACCTTTTTTTTGTCATTTGGAATGCAATATAGTGGCTCAAAATCATTTTCAACATCAACGCCAAGTCTTGCCCACTTCTGTTTTTTAAATTTTTCGGGGATATCTTTTGCCGTTTGGGGAAGATCACGGATGTGCCCCATACAGGATTCCACCATATACTCTTTACCCAAAAACTTCTTAATGGTTCTTGCTTTTGTTGGAGACTCCACGATGACAAGTTTGCGCGACATGAATTTTTCTCTCTATATATATTATGTTGTTTTCCGAGATCCTCTCCTTAAAAAATGAGGGCGTCTTTTGTTTTTAGCAAGTAGATTTTTTTGTGTTGCGCATTATCGATCCGTCTAATAACCTAATATTACTAATTTCTTTTTAATAAAAGATGAAAAATGAAGCAGCTTAAAGATTTCTCAAATTCAAAAATTCAATTTGTTTTTACTGACATCGACGACACATTAACCCTTCACGGAAAACTTCCTGAAAATTCTTACAATGCCATTTGGCAACTTTCTCGAGCAGGCTTTATGGTTATCCCCGTTACAGGCAGACCTGCGGGATGGTGTGAGATGATTGCAAGATTTTGGCCAGTTGCTGGTATTATTGGCGAAAACGGTGGCCTTTATTATCGCTACACCAATAAAAAAATGAAAAGATCCTACGCCGTTTCACAAACTCATATTTTAAAAAATAGAAAAAAATTAGATAAAATCTCAAAAGAAATTTTAAAAAAAGTAAGAGGTTCTGCTATCGCAAGTGATCAATTTTGTAGAATCTTCGACCTTGCTATTGATTTTTGCGAAGATGTTAAGCCTCTTTCAAAAAAGAAGGTCGATCAAATTGTTGAGATTTTTACAAAACATAAAGCCAGCGTTAAAGTCAGCTCAATTCATGTCAACGGTTGGTTTGGAAAATATGACAAACTCAAAATGTGTGGTCTCTTTATGAAAAAAGAGTTTGGTATCGACATTTTTAAGGACAACACATCTTGTGTCTTTATTGGAGATTCACCTAACGATGAGCCCATGTTTCGATTTTTTGAAAATAGTTTTGCTGTACAAAATATTACAAACTTTTTAGATCAAATTCAGTATCCACCACAGTTTGTAACGCCATCAGCAGGAGCCGATGGCTTTACAGAGTTTGCAGATCAATTACTGACACTGAGGTAGCGTAAACGAAGCTTGAACAACCTGGATTTCGACACATTTATGCACATCAGGTCCGACTCTCTCTTCTCTCACACAGTTCTCATATGTTCCTTGAAATTGTATTTTGCCTTGATTCACCTGATAAGACTTAATCTCTACAACCTTTCTTAAAAGATTGTTAAACCCTTTATGACGAGAGACGTAGTCCGCTGCTGACTGAAGGTTTCCCGCAACACAAACATCTTTATCGATCAAATACCAGAGTTGTGCCAAAGAGGAATAATTGTATCCTTCCTCAAGTTCTTTTCCATTTCTCGTATTATAAAGGCCAAAATCTTTTTTTGTACGAAAATCCAAAGACTGTTGATGATAGCTTGCTCTTCCCAGTGCCCAATAAGGGACATTGGGAATTATCATTTGGGCCTCAGTATTTGTACAAACAAGAGTGGCAAATTGATTTGAGTTGGAGAGGTCCTGAACCAAACAATCTGTTTTGCTATCAAATGGGGGATACCTTGTTTCAAGTGTTCCAACAACTCCGCCTTCTTGAAATTCTAAATTGGGATCCATCATCACAAGAAATCTTGTGCTTGAACTTTTTTCTCCAGCCGATACAAAATTATAGAGGTCAAGATCTAGAACGCCAGTTTTTCTCATAATTCTTGTTTGTAAGTCTCCAGCAAAGTAAACACTTGTTACCTTTTGGCTCGTAAGATCTCGAATCGTAATAGTATTAAAGAATGATGTTTGTGGGACAAAACTTGATTCAAAATATTTTGCATTAGAATTACAGGCAGGAACAACTTCATCATGTGATTTGACCTCATAGCGACGACAAACATCATCGTGATCTTGAGGTTCTTCTACACAAACAGGACCTACAACATTGACGCGAATTTGATCTTTTGAAAAATCAAGTTTTGTCACTTTATTTTGTTTATCCCCTAGAATATTTATTTCTTGAAAAGCTTTTTGAATATCACCATCAATACAGTTATAACCCAGTTTTAAACGATACCAATCTTGAGTGCCATAAACTACATTCTGATTTTTTGCCGCTTTTCCGGTATCAAGATCCGTAATTTGCCATGATCCCGCCAGTGCATTAATAGAAAAAATTAGACTTATAGAAACGAAAACAAGAAATGCTTTCATGTAAGATCCTCCCAATGGTTTTGCACCGTGTTGTATCCTACGATTATTTTTTACACAAGAACTTCCCCGCTAAGAAGAAAATTCTACATGATTTACTACTTTTTTAAATTTTTAAGATCTGCTAAGGCCGCAAAAGGATTGTTAAAAGCTGGTTTTGGAGGTCTTTTATCATGATGAGGCGTCCCCCCTCGAGGAGACCCTTTTTTATTAGGATTCATACTCTTCTTAGAAAAATCACGCTTATTTGTAAAGCCTTCTCGTGGAGCCTGCCCCTTTGGCTTTTCTTTGTGAACAGGTCGATTTTGAGGCCTTTCTTTTTGGGGTGCCTCTGTCAGTTTCATAGTTAAAAAAATCTGTTTTTTTTCTAAATCCACTTTTAAAACTTTAACGTCAACACGGTCACCAGGACTTACCACTTTTCTTGGGTCATCTACAAACTGATGGGCGAGCTCGGAAATATGAACAAGTCCATCTTGGTGGACCCCAATATCGACAAAGGCTCCAAACTGGGTCACATTCGTAATAATACCAGGACAAATCATTTCTTCTTTAAGATCTTTCACTTCAAAAATATCATCACGAAAAGAAAAAGTTTTAAAAATATCTCGAGGGTCACGGCTTGGTTTTTCAAGTTCTTTGACAATATCGTTAAAGGTAAATTCACCAATAAGTTCTGCCCACTTTGTACGAATCTCTAAAAGTTTCTTTGCACCCTCACCCAAGAGCCCAGAAACTTGAGTTCCCACTTCTTGAGCCATTTCTCGAACGGCCGAGTACCTTTCAGGGTGAATCCCTGTCTGATCTAGCACATTTGGCCCACCTGTTACTCTTAAAAACCCTGCTGCTTGTTCAAATGCTTTTGTAGAAAACTGTTGAACTTTTAAAAGTTCAGATCGATCTTTGTAAAGTCCATGCGTTGATCTATGAGCCACAATATTTTTGGCAATCGCTGGACCAATTCCAGAGATAAATTGCAATAAATAGCTTGAGGCCGTGTTAAGATCTACGCCAACGCTGTTTACACAAGACTCGACAACATTTGTTAAACTTTTTTCTAACTTTGTCGGATTCACATCATGTTGGTACTGCCCAACCCCAATACTTTTTGGATCTACTTTTACAAGTTCGGCTAAAGGATCTTGAAGCCTTCTTGCAATGGAAATTGCTCCGCGAATTGTCACGTCAAGATCTGGAAATTCCTCGCGTGCAACATCTGAGGCAGAATAAACCGAAGCTCCTGACTCATTTACCATAATCACAGGAACTTCGTGACCAAGAGTTTTTAAAACTTTTCGAATAAAAGCCTCGGTTTCTCTTCCTGCTGTC
>JBDHWX010000125.1:0-5561 GCA_039810365.1 Bdellovibrionales bacterium
TTTCTAAAAAAGATCGGGCATTGATTTCTGTTGGCGATCATACGTTTGCTCCCAATACATTTTTAATGATTGCAGGCCCGTGTGCTGTGGAAAGCGAAGAACAAGCTTATCGAATTGCAACGGCCGTAAAAAAATCAGGAGCTCATATTTTGCGAGGTGGTGCCTTTAAACCGAGGACTTCTCCATATTCTTTTCAAGGTTTGGGCAAAGATGGTCTTGATATTCTTGCAAGTATTAAAAGAGATTTAAAAATTCCTATTATTACAGAAGCACTTGATGTGAGAGATCTTGAAAGTGTTGCAGAAGTTGCAGACATTATTCAAATTGGAACACGCAACATGCAGAATTTTTCTCTCTTAAAAGAAGTGGGAACATATAAAAAACCCATTCTTTTAAAAAGGGGAATGGCAGCAACAGTGAAAGAGTGGCTTTTAAGTGCAGAATATATTTTGCAAAAAGGAAACGAACAAGTCATCTTGTGTGAGAGAGGAATTCGTTCGTTTGATCAAGAGACAAGAAATCTTTTAGACTTAAGTTCTGTAGCTCTTGTACGTGGGTTGAGTCACCTTCCTGTGATCGCAGACCCAAGCCATGCCCTTGGCCGCCGAGACATTATTGAGCCAATGAGTCGTGCGGCCATGGCGTGCGGCAGCTTTGGTGTGATGATAGAAGTTCATGACGAACCAGAAAAAGCATTGTCTGATGGTGCACAAGCCATTGGCTTTGAACAATTTGATCAGTTGTCAAAGAATCTCAAAAAATTGGCCTTTGCCATGGATATTTGCTATCCATGATTTTTAAGCCTCTAAAAAAAATCTTTTTATCTCCACGGCTCCCCGGGGATAAATCACTTTCTCATCGTGCTTTGATCTTGGGGGCTTTAGCAAAAGGACTTTCTCAGTTTCAAAATCTTTCAACAGCCCAAGACGTAGAATCAACAAAAATGGTTTTATCCCAATTGGGAGTAGAGTTTTCTTTTAAAAATGAATGTTTATTTGTTAACGGTTTAGAAAAAAAGTTAAAAGCATCCAAAGTATTGTTGGATTGTGGGAATGCGGGGACTCTCATGCGTCTTATGATGGGGGTTTTGGCAGGACAAAACTTTTCATCTACTCTTATTGGAGACGATTCTTTGCAAAAAAGACCCATGAGGCGGGTTTCAGATCCTCTAACTCAAATGGGAGCAAAGATTTTTTTAAAAGACAATCAATATGCTCCTGTTCAAATTGAACCTTCTTTTTTGCAAGGGCGAAGTCTTCAGCTCAAAGTAGCCTCGGCCCAAGTTAAATCTGCTATTTTATTAGCCGGACTATTTTGCAAAGAAGAGACAATTATAGAAGGAAAAATCAAGACAAGAGATCATACCGAAAGGCTATTAAGATTTTTTGGTGTTGATCTTGTAACAAGCGAAGAAAAAATAATTTTAAGACCTAATCAAAATCTTACAGCCCAAAATTATTTTATTCCTAACGATATTTCGGCAGCAAGTTTTTGGATGGCATCAGCACTTCTTTCTCAAGAGGGAAATGTTTTATTAAAAAATGTGGGACTTAATCATTACCGTCTTGGTTTTGTTGATGTCTTAAAAAAAATAGGATCCCAGATTTCTTTACAAGTAGAAAAAACGTACCCAGAACCAGTAGGACAGATACGAGTTAAAAGTGGAAAATTAAAACCATTTGAGGTTTCCTCTCAACAGATTTCTTCTCTTATTGATGAAATTCCACTTTTGGCCCTCATTGCAACTCAAATTCCAGGAACCTCAAAAATTTTAGGGGCCGAAGAGCTTCGTTATAAAGAATCAGATCGATTAAGTGCTATAAAAAATGTTTTGAATAATTTAGGCGCGCGAGTGGTTATTGAGGGAAATGATTTGATCATTGAAGGTGGAAGTCCTTTAAAGGGTGGTTTTGTTGAGACCTATGGCGATCATCGAATTGCCATGATGGGGAGTGTGGCACGGTTTTGTTCTTTAGAAGAAATTGAATTATCAGAATCAAAATCTGCAGGGGTTTCTGATCCCTATTTTATTTCGACTATGGAGTCGTTGTGAGATACGGAGTTTTGGGATACCCTATTTTGCATTCGCGTTCTCCAGAAATTTTTAAAATATTACATAATATTTTTTCTGTGGATTTGAATTATGAAATTTTAGAAATCAAGCCAGAAGAATTTATTCAAAAACAAAAAGAGATTTTGAATCAGTATGACGGGCTTAATATTACAGCTCCTTATAAAGAAAAAATTTTAGAAATTGCAGATAAAAAAACAAGTGATGTTGAATTTTTAAGAGCAGCCAATGTGATTGCCAAAACACAAGAAGGCCTATTGGCTGCTAACACAGACGTTTTTGGATTTGAACAAACGATTATTGAAAAAGCTATCCCTGCTTCTTGGTCTGTTATGATACTTGGTTCTGGTGGGGCCGCGCGAGCCGTACTTTTAGCTCTTGTACGTCAAGGTTTTCAAAAAATAGGGATTGTCTCAAGAAATCACGAAAAATTTCTAGAAATAAAAAAGAGTTTTAAAGAAGAATTTGGGTTTCAGCATATTCAGCACCTATCTTCACAAGAGGATCAGACCAATTTTTCTGCACAGATTGTGATCAACTGTACTTCTGTTGGCATGGGAAATTTTTTTTCGAGAGAAGATCTTCGGATCTTTGATCTTCATTTTGTTCCTCAAATTGCCTACGATTTAATTTATTTTCCACCAGATACTATTTTTATGGAGATGATGAGAGAACAAGGTAGTCAAGCAATCAATGGACTTGAAATGTTAATTTATCAAGCTATTCAAACATTTGAAATTTGGTTTCCAGAAAAATTTCAAAAATCTAATTATTTAAATCTTAAAAATGAGATTTATAAGGAGCTATTATGAGATTTTTAACAGCAGGAGAATCTCATGGTCGAGCTCTCATTGGGATCATTGAGGGGGTTCCGGCTCATCTTCACTTAAGTGAAGATGATTTTAAAAAAGATCTTGCTAGAAGAAAATTAGGATTTGGCAGGGGGACAAGACAAAAAATAGAACAAGACCATGTTCAAATTCTTTCTGGGGTTCGTCATGGAAAAACCATTGGAAGCCCTATTGCCCTTATGATTGAAAACCAAGACTTTAAAAATTGGGAAAAAATCATGAGTGTGAAAGAAGAAGATAAAACCTCTGATAGAGAAGTTTTGGTACCTCGACCGGGACATGCCGATTTTGTTGGTGCACTCAAATATGATTTTGATGACATGAGAAATATTTTGGAGAGATCTTCGGCGCGAGAAACGACCATGCGAGTTGCATTGGGATGTGTGGCAAAGAAATTTTTAAGCGAACTTGGAATTTCTATTTTAAGTCGTGTTATTCAAATTGGAAGTATAAAAGATGAGGCTCAATGGCCAGTGTTTTCAAATGATTTGCAAGAAGTAATAGATGCAACAGATCTTCGTGCAATATCTCAGGAAGCAAATCAAAAAATGAAAGTTGAAATTGAGCAGGCTCAAAAAGAGGGTGATACTCTAGGTGGCATTTTTGAAGTCTGTGTGTTTGGTTTACCTATTGGGCTTGGAAGCTACACACAATGGAATCATCGGATTGAGGGAAAACTTGCCCAGGCATTTATGAGTCTTAATGCCATTAAAGGAATTGAAATTGGTGAAGGCTTTTTGAGTGCTCAAAAAAGGGGATCTCTTGTTCATGATGAAATTATTTTGAATCATGGAATGATTGATCATGCAAGCAATCGTTCTGGGGGAATTACCGGGGGAATGACGACGGGACAAAATCTTGTTTTAAGAGCCGCCATGAAACCACTTTCAACACTTAAAAAACCACTTCGTTCTGTGGAGCTTTCTCGCGTTAAAGAGACAGAGGCTCACTTTGAAAGATCTGATATTTGTGCGGTTCCTGCAGCAGGGGTTATTGGTGAATCTTTAGCTGCCTTGGTTTTAACGCAAGAAGTATTAGCGAAATTTGGTGGCGATTCTTTACAAGAAATAATTCTAAGGGTTCGGGCATGGCGAGAGCAGACTTCTCAAAAGCTAAAGGGTTATGAGTCTCAATAAAGATAAAATTTTTATTACAGGATTTATGGGGGTTGGAAAGACAACAGTTGGCCGGTATTTAGCCAAAAAGTATGGCTATCATTTTTTTGATCTTGATGAAGAAATCAAAAAAGAAATGAATACTTCTCTTGACGCTCTTCTCGAAGAAAAAGGTATAAGTTTTTTTAGAAAAAAAGAAGAAGAGATTTTGCCAAAAGTTTGCTCGCGCTCTAAGACCGTTATCTCTTTAGGGGGAGGGACTCTTATGTCTATTAAAAATCTTGAGTATGTTCAGGGTCAGGGAGTTCTTATTTTTTTAGAGGGGGACATGTCAACTTTGCAAAATAGACTGCAAAAATCTTATAAAAGACCTCTTTTAAAAGACATTGAGGTTTCGACTCTTCAGAGCTTGTATGAGGAAAGAAAAAGTCACTATGAAAAAGCAGATATCAGAATAAAAACAACCGGTTTAAGTGTAGAAGACGTCTTTCAAAAAATAGAAGAAGGATTTGGGACTTTGCCCACTTGAAGGAAAGAGAAATGAAGCTTTCGTTTGTTGTGAAGAGAAATCATACATGTCACATTCACCTGAATCAATCCTTTGATCGGGTCTTAAAAAGACTTTTAGAAGAAAGTAGGTGTACTTCGGTTGTAGTGTTTTATGATTCGCGTATTAAAAAAAGAATTAAAAAAATTTCTAAGAATCAGAAATACAGGATTCATTTTTGTGAGCTCCATGTTTCTGAGAATTTAAAAAGTCTTAATTCTGTAAAACAAATATATAGAAAACTTTTAAACTTTAAAGTTGATCGTAAGACAATTTTGGTTTCGGTTGGTGGTGGGGTGATGGGTGATACCATTGGATTTGTTGCGGCCACATATTTAAGAGGTTTACGTTGGATTAATATTTCAACGACAGTTCTTGCGCAGGTTGATTCTGGAGTGGGTGGTAAAACAGGCGTTAATTTAAGAGCTGGGAAAAACCTTGTGGGGTGCATTTATCAGCCAACAGATGTTATCATTGATTATAGCTTTCTTAAAACGCTTAATGAACGTGAAAAAACAAGTGGTCTTGGGGAAGTTTTAAAGTATTCATTTTTAGACAGTAAAATTTCTTTTCCAGTAAAATTTAAAAAGGTGGAGCAAGAAAAAATTCTTAGAAAATTGATCCCCCTCTGTGTTCGCTATAAGATGAAGGTTGTGCAGGCAGACGAAGAGGAGCTTCTTGGAATTCGCCAATACCTTAATCTTGGCCATACTTTTGGACATGTCCTTGAAACCTATACTCACTATAAAAAGTATCGCCATGGTGAAGCTGTTTTGTGGGGATTAAAATTTGCAGCGATCGTATCGTTTTTGATGGAGAAAATTGGGTTTCAAGAATTTCGTAAAATTTTAATTAAAATCAATCAGCTCCCTGTGAAGGCCTTACCCCCCAGACTTGATCCTTTAAAATGTTACAAACTAGCACTCAAAGATAAAAAAAATCGTTCTGGATATATTCAAATGGTGCTATTTTCTAAA
>JBDHWX010000126.1:0-5500 GCA_039810365.1 Bdellovibrionales bacterium
AAAAAGTTGTTCTTAATGTGATTTCCAGCGGTGAAGCCCTTGGTGAGTTTGCCTTTATTACCAAAAAGCCAAGAACAGCGTCTGCTCAAGCTATCACAAGTGTTACGGCCTATCGAGTCTCAGAAGAGGGTTACACAAAATTGATGGCAGGACTCCCCGAATGGGCCCAAACCATGATTACAAATCTTGTTCAAAGACTTTCAGATTCAACGGAATTGATTCGGAAATATTCGCAAAGCAATGATCTCTGGAATGAAACCACATCTATTCTTAATGGAAAAAAGATAGATTTCGATTAAACCTTAAAAACCATTACATCCCAAAAATTTGCTTAATTTCATTTTCAACATTTAATTCTTCATTTTTTGTTGAAAGAGCAAGCTCTTTAATAAGAAGGGCCCTTGCTTGGTCCAAAAGCTTTCTCTCTCCAAATGAAAGTTCTTTATCCACTTTTAATAAGAAAAGATCTCTTAAAACTTCGGCAATTTCAAAAATTGATCCTGTTTTAATCTTTTCCATATATTCGCGATAACGCCTATTCCAGGTTTGATTGTCAATTTTGATATCGGTTTTCTTTAAAATTCCAAAAACTTCTTCTGCCTGAGCGTTTGTAATAAGGGGGCGTAACCCTGAAGATTTTGCAGAGCTTTTAGGGACCATAATTTTGGCCCCTGTTTCAAGAATACGAATAGAATAAAACGTCGTTTCGATTCCACCATAATTTTTGGTTTCGATTGCACAGACTTGGCCCACCCCATAAGATGGATAAACAGCATTATCCCCAACCTTGAATTCAACCATGAAGCTTCCTCCAACAAAACATTCGCATTTGCGTAAGGTGTTATAGCATTTATGACACAACTTATCAATAAAACTCCCCCAAAAGACGTTCTGGGGGAGTTTTTTACATAAATTGGTAATGGAATTATTAAAAATTAGTCAACCGTGCCAATAACAAGGGCAAATGGTTGCTTTCCATTTTTACCCTGAGGAACATTATTACCCTTAACAGAGACAGCGTAAGTCCCTGTACTAACAGGAATTTCTACGATTTCTGAATTATTTGTATGGTCATTGGAAGTAAATATTTTACCATCCGGAGCAACGACAACAAGATCTAGGTCGTTAATAAGAGTTTTACTTGCAGATGCTGCCGCTGGTGCATCCGTATAAACAAGTGTTGCTACAAATTTTGTTGTAGTTTTTTTCTTTTTCTTATTCATCGGAACTCGGACATCAAAACTTTCACCCGTTCCAATGCCAGCAACTTCATCTATAATTTTTAAACTCTGATCCTTTGTAACAGCATCCATATTGGTACGGCCATAACCCTCAACATTATTAGGACGTGTTGTTGGAATTTCTTGTCCCTGACCTGTTCCAAACTGACCAGGAAAAATATCTGTTGCATGATGGATTAACATTGCCTTCATTAAAGCTGCAGAAGGAGTCTGAAAGCCTTTTTTCTGTAGGAATTCTCGTGTTACAGCAGCTGCACCCGCAGTTAAAGGTGTTGCCATAGAAGTTCCGCCAGCCCATGAGTAATTGTCATCATACTTCCCCCACAACCAAACACTGACATCTTTGTTGGCCTCTTCAAAACGATCGTGAAGGCTTACGATATTTGTACCTGGAGAAACAATTTCTGGCTTAATCCTCTGATCTTTTGTTGGACCTCGAGAAGAAAAGCAAGCTATACCATTGGGGTTATTTGAAATGAAGTCTCCTTTGATTGGAGCAACTCCCCAGTTCTTGTCACCATTTCTCATTTGATCACAAGACTTTTGTCTTCCTCCTGCTGTCATCATGTTTTCTGATGCACCAACAGTCAGACAGTTTTTAGCAGTTCCCGGAAAAGAAACAGATCCATAATCAATAACACCATCTTTGTTAGCATCAACACCGCTATTACCGGCTGCAAATAAAATCAAAAAGTCTGGATGATCCCACATAAAAGCGTCAACAGAAGCTGCCATATTGTCGTAGGCCCCAAATTTTCCTGTTGCTCCCCAAGAGTTCGTGTGAATCCTTGCACCTTTATTGTATGCACTTTGAAACATGGTACTTAAATCTTTTGGCACCATGATGTTGTTAAACATGGTACTCCACATACCTTGGGGGAAATATCCTGCATTAAAAGCCCCGCCTTTAATTAACCCATTGGACATGTTTCCACGAGAAATCACAGAGCCCGTGACATGAGTTCCATGGCCTTGATAATCAGCCCATCCATTACCAAAAAGAGCTACACTTTCTCCTTCTAAAACATCATGAAGATCTGGGTGAAGATTACTTAAAACTCCTGTATCAAGACCTGTGTCGGCCATGGCTACAATTTGGTTTTGCCCCGTAAAACCCCTCCTCCAGGCAGCATCAAAATTCATGATTTTAGTTCCAGACTCATAGCCTGTTGTTGGATGACCAAGATCATCTGGCTCACCAGCTCTTTCACCATCACCAAAAATTTTAAAATCAAAAAATTCTATTTGAGGTTGGGTTTCAATAAACTCCACTCCATCAACTTTTGATAATTCTAGGGCTCTTAGTTTATTGGTTTTTACAATAAGTGTTCGTCCCTCTGCAGAAAGAATTCGCACTTGAGGAATCTGAGAGACCTGCTGAGCAACTTTATCAACTGAAGTTTTTGGAAGAGTTCGGATATTTAAAATCTGATCATTATTTTGATCCAACACACTCATCGTAAAGAACTCTTCATCAAGCTTCCAATCGGCTTGGTAAGGATGAACTGCATAAATATTAGAATCCTGAGAAGTAAGAGCCATGGCTTTTTGATAATCACCACGGGCAATAAAGGCATCGTCAGGAAGGTACTGAAGAAGCTCGATACCCTGAGAGGCAAGCTTATTTTTTGCTGCTTCCGTTACTTTATTAAACTGAACAACAAAATATTTTGGTGTTTCTGTTGAAGCATCGAGCCCTAACTTTGTAGCACTTAGGCTGGATTGATTTCGAAGATCAACGTTGCCGCTTTTTAGCTTGAGCTCTTTTGCGTTAAGCGTCGAAAATCCAAAAATAATCACAAAAGCACTTAAAATAAATCCCTTCATACTGCCCCTCCTATTTCCTTGGAAGCACAGTCATGAGATCATAGCGTGTAAAATATTCAAAACAAATTAAATAACGCCAAGCCCCACCTAGAGGTACCTGCTTATTTTTTGACCCCCACCGCGTCAACTAGAACACAAAAGTATATCTATCGCCCCACATGACGCGGTGGGGGTCAAAAAATAAGCAGGTACCTCTAGTTTAGCCTACGGTGACGAGGGCATTGGGGCCATGAATTTTCATAAGCTGATCACGAAGTGTTTTATTTTCTGGTTTTTCAAGACAAGGATCATCTTGGATAATTTCAAAGGCTGCTTCTCTTGCAGAAATTAGAGTTGCAAAATCTCGCACCAAGTTTCCCATCTTAAAACCAGGAAGACCCGACTGCCTAGCCCCCATAAATTCGCCAGGCCCACGCACCTCTAAATCTTTTTCTGAAATTTTAAATCCATCACTTGTCTCAGCCATAACCTGTGTGCGGTCACGTGCTTCTTCGCTAACGGCATATCCCAACATCAAAACACAATAGCTTTTGTGCTGACCTCTTCCCACTCGTCCACGCAATTGATGCAGTTGAGATAGTCCAAAACGTTCAGAATGTTCGATCATCATAAAATTAGCATTGGGAACATCAACGCCCACCTCAATTACAGTTGTTGAAACCAATATTTGGATTTCATTTTTTCGAAACAATTCCATAACGGCATCTTTTTCTTGAGTCTTCATTTTCCCATGTAAAAGCCCAAGTTTATATTCTGGAAATTGCACCTTTAAAGTTTCAAAACCGTTGATGGCATCTTTAAGATCAATTTTTTCACTCTCTTCCACAAGAGGATAAACAATATAAGCCTGACGCCCAAACTTTAATTGATCTTTTAAAAATTGATAAACCTGTGGCCTTTTACTTTCGTAAACAACCCTTGTCACAATGGGAGCTCGCCCCTTAGGAAGCTCATTGATAATTGAGCATTGCAAATCACCATAAATTGTAAGAGCTAAAGTTCTTGGAATAGGCGTTGCCGTCATCAACAAGAAGTGGGGTGAATAACCTTTTTGTTTAAGTTTTTGTCTTTGTAAAACACCAAAACGGTGCTGCTCATCTACAATGGCAAGAGCAAGGCTTTTAAACTCCACTCCCTCTTGAATAATAGCATGGGTTCCCACCAAAAATTGTATTTGGCCAGAAGCTAAATCCTGTAAAATGGATTCTCTTTCTTTTTGCGTTTGAGACCCCTTTAAGAGACCAATTTTTACTCCCATGGGTTCTAAAATTTTTTTTGCGTTTTGATAATGCTGATCTGCTAAAATTTCTGTGGGAACCATAAGCGCTGCCTGGTGCCCACTTTGAACAACTGCTAAAGCTGTTAAAAAACATACTATCGTTTTTCCACTGCCCACATCCCCTTGAACAAGTCTTCTCATAGGGTGAGGCTCAGAAATATCTTTTAAAATTTCTTTTAAAACATTTTTTTGAGCACTTGTTAATTCAAATGGCAAAGTCTTTTGAGCCTGTGCCAATGCCTCTAGGGAGATTGGAATCGCAATTGAGTCTTCGAGTATCTGCCCATTTTGTTGAATTGCCAAATAAAGCTGAAACCAAAAAAATTCTTCAAATATAATTCTTCGATGATAATCTGATTGCTGATTAAAAAAATCAGCCCCCGCTTCTTTAGGCGGCTGATGAATATACTTGAGGGCATCTTTTTTAAAAGGAAGATGATATTTCTTAAGCAAATAAGCGGGCAACGTTTCTGGTATCTTAGAGTAAACACCCAAAACCGCCATATTCATAATCTTATGCAGTCGACTTGGGGTAATTCCTTCTGTTTCAGTGTAAATGGGAACAAGCTGGTCTTCTATTTCTTCATCTGTTGCATCTTTAATATCAGGATGATGAAATTCAAGTGTACCACGATATAAAATCACTTTACCAACAACACGAACAGGTTTTCCAGGTTCAAGACGATCAAAATATCCTCTAAACGGAACACGAAAATACTTACAATGAATCCTTCCACTTTCATCGCGGATCAAAACGTCATAAATTCTTCTCTTACCATGAGCAATCGCAATGGGTTTAACATAAACAATTTCAGCCCTAAGGCTAACGGTTTCATCAGGCTTTAAGGACTTTATGTTTCTTGCGGCCCTTCGATCCTCATAAGTCCTGGGAAACCACTCCAAAAGCTCTTCAATATTATGAAGCCCTCTTTTTTCAAAAACTTTAGAATAATGCGGACCGACCCCTTTAAGAAATTGAATTGGCGTGTCAAGATACAAGTCCATGGTTTTAGAATTAGTTTTCTTTTCTTGCACAGTCAATCAACGGTTGCGTAAACTAAAAATGTCATGGCAGATCAATACTTTAAAATTCGTGTCAATAGTCTCAATTACGAAAGGCCTATCACTTTTGACCTCTTTCTTTATATTAATA
>JBDHWX010000127.1:0-5462 GCA_039810365.1 Bdellovibrionales bacterium
GGTTGTGCATTGTGCATTTCACTTAAAATATTATCAATTTCTTGGGGATTCCATTTTTCAGATGGTAGCTCTTGTAACCGATAAAGCTCTGCCAAGAGAAGGTCTATATACTTTGAATACTCTATATAAAACCCTTGGTATTGCTTTGCGTAATCAGTTTGTTTTAACTCTTCCACACGCTCAATTCTAGGAGTCATCATACGGCTTTGTGCATGCTTGATCACGTATTCAAAAAGCGATCTGTATTTTGTTACTTTTTGAATAGCAATATCCAAGGCCTCTTGAGATCTTAATTCTGGATTCTTTATTTTTTGCACAAACTCGTTGAGATCGTTTTCATATTCTGTAAATTTCTGCATGACTTGTCTAAGAGCCTGATTGTGACCATTCTGAAATTTTGGTATTTCAAATGTCTCGTTTTTTTCTCGTTCTTGAAACAACTCTTGGCAAACAGATTGCGCAAAAATTGTTTTTTCTCCCAACAATAAAATCAAAACTATGAGTACCGCTGACTTTTTCATATGCTCCACAAATTTGGCACTCAGCTTAGGATGAACAATTAAAAAATAAAAGAGTCTCTTAAAAAAATGTAAAAAAGAATTGGCACTTTCAATTTGTTTTCATTTTGGTAGATATTTTTAACAATAAGTTATTAAATAATTTCAAAGTTTCTGGGAAACATTCTTTTTGAGGAATGTGTCCACAATCTGGAGCAATACTAAGCTCTGAATTTCGAGTTATTTCTTGATATTCTTTAGCCCATGCTGTTGGTATCACTCGATCCTGAGCTCCCCATATATACTGCACAGGAACCTTAAGTCTTAAAAGCCCATGATCCAAATAATCCCCATTTTTAATTTCTTGTAGCTCCTCTACAATCGGAAGCCTTTTCATTCGCTCTGCTAACATTTTAAAAACAAAATCTGGTAAAGGATAAGGTCTTGCATAAGCCATATGATAGAAATTGCGAGTCGACTCTACTGTAGGGTTCAAAAAATGATTCAAAATATGGGAGTAATCTTTTTTTAATCCAGCAGGATCCAACAAGAAAAGCCCTCTTATTTTAGGCTCTATGAGAGCCATCTGCACGGCCATCCAACCCCCAAAACTATTCCCCACAACGACCCAGGATTTGCACTTGGGAGAAAAAGTTTTAATAATTTGTTCTGACATTTTAGTAACATTATAGTCTTCTCTCTTTTTAAGATACGAAGACCCCATGGTCCCTGGAGTATTGATCGCATAAAAATGCAGGGGGTTCAAAAAAGAATCACTTGATTTTAAAAAAAACTTTGCCCACGTTAAATAAGTATCACTCAGGCCGTGTACGAACAAAACACATTGGCAATTTTTTTGATCCTGACACATGTTTCTTTCAAAGTATTGAATACCATTTTCAACACCCTCATCAACACCGGCAAACCTTAAGAGTTTGTCAGACGCCAGTGTAAAGGACTGAATTGGAAAAATAAGGATTAAAATAGCAAAAGCTGGCAAAAGGGCCGTAATGAGCCATGTTTTCTTTATTTTTAATTTCATTTTTTGACTTCTTCCTATTTTTTTCATTAAACTATTTCTAGGTTTATTCCCACTATCAACACGTAACAATCATTTATTGAGTACGGGAGGATTTATGAAAATATTTTTAAGTATCGCTGTGGCACTTTTTCTTGTTTCTTGTGCCCACAAGGGACAATCTACAAAACAAGAAACAGAAACTCAAGCTCATGCCAAGACTCAGAAGACAAGCCAACAAGCTGTCTCTGATGCCAAAGCAGAATGTACACATGGAAAAGATGTCAGAACACTAGAAGTAGTAAAAAGTGGTCAAGGCTGTGAGCTCAATTATACAAAAATGGGTAATACCAACAAGGCTGCAACTTCGGTTAAAGGTTCAACTTATTGCCATACAATTTTTGAAAGAATCAAAGGTAACCTTGAAAAATCTGGTTACAAGTGTAACTAATCTTTGTGTAACTAATCTTTAAAATAAAACTTTAAAACGGTATAGGCTTTTATACCGTTTGGAGTTTGCACATCAATTTCGTCGTCTCTCATTTTACCCAAAAGCGCTCGTCCCACAGGAGACTTCCAGCTCATTTTTCCTTTAAGAGCATCGGTTTCATCTTCGCCAACAATTTGATAGATAAATTTTTTTCCCTCTTCGTCTTCAACCTCTACCGTTGCACCAAAAACAATTTTATCAGATTGAATTAAGGAAACATCTACGACCTCTGCCCGGCTTAATCTCTGACTAATAAACTCCAAACGCCTATCGATTTCACGAAGTCTACGCTTACCATAAATATAGTCTGCATTTTCGGAACGATCCCCATTACTTGCAGCCCAGGCTATGGTTTCAACAAGCTTTGGACGTTCTTTACGAAAGAGTTCCTGGTATTCATCGCGAAGGGCTTGAGCGCCATGTTTTGTAATATAGTTCTTGTTATTTGATGCCAAAAATACACCCCTTAAAAATCAAAAGGCCAAGTGTTTACACACATGGCCTTTTTAAAGAACTCAAAAATTCAGATTAAGATTACTCGTTATCGGCTCTGTGTCCGCCTTTATTGAAGAAAGGACGTCTTCCGCCACCGCCGCCAAAGCCGCCACCCTGTCTTCTTGGGCGATCTTCTTGTGGTTTTGCTTCAGAAACTTTCAATGCACGTCCTTGGTAGTCTTGACCATTAAAGCGTGAAATAGAATCTTCTGCCGCTTGGTCATCTGTCATTTCAACAAAGCCAAAGCCTTTGCTGCGTCCAGACGCTCTATCAATAACGATACGAGCTGATGTGACTTCGCCAACTTGTGCGAAAAGATCTTGAAGATCTTGATCTTGAGTTGTGTAGGGTAAATTTCCTACATATAGTTTTTTTGCCATGAAGGCCTCCTTAAAAGTCGGCAAACTCACTTTGCCGTTAAAATCGCTAGCCACTTTTGAGGAACCTTATCAGGAAACAATCTCAACGGTACTAAAGCGACGATTCTTAACGAATCAACCCAATTTCTAACACAAGACCCTATGAATAAGGAAGCACTTTTTATTGACCTACTGACTTCACCCTATTCATAATTGATCCATGCGTGTACGCCCTTGGCCTATTATTATCATTGCTTTAATTCATATTTTAGCGCCCGTGTTCAATATTGCCTCAAGCGCCTATCTCAACCATGTGAATTCTATGGATTATTTAGAATACCTTTTAACCAATAAAAATCTTATAGAAAATGCCTTCTGGATCTTGCTTCCCGTTATCATTGGCTTTTCCATCTTACGTTTTAGAAAATGGAGCTACTTTTTACTTGTTATTTTTACCATCACTGTCAACTTTATTTTTATCCACGAATGGTGGACCTCTCCCATACCGCTTCCCACGTTCTTATTCTTAGAAGCAATCAATATCATTATTCTAGGATATTTTTTGCTTCCCTCTGTTCGAAACGTTTACCTTAAACCCTCTCTTCGTTGGTGGGAGCAAAAACCACGATACCTTGTTGATCTTCCCATACTCATTGAAACCGAAGAAACATCTGCCCCAGGGTTCATTCGTAATATTTCTGAGGGGGGGTGTCTTTTAGAAACAAATCTTAAATTTTCTCAAGGAGATATGCCTAAAATTTCGTTTGAGATTTTTCAAAAGAAATTTGCAATGCGTACTCAAATTGTTCACAAAGGAAGAGATGGCTACGGATCCTTTTTTATTAAAGTTTCTCCATCACAAAATGAACTCAATAAACTTATTGATCAATTTGCCGTTCAGGGATACCCACTGCGCACAGAAATTCCCACACTTAAAGAAAGCTTTTTTCAATGGTTAAAAAGTATTTTGAAAGGAAAAGGCTTTGTTCCTGAAGTCGAAGCCCACCCACAAGATGCCATTCGCTCAACACCAAGAGCCAATCAAGATCATTAATACTAGCGAGAAGGCAGAGCTGTATCCGCCTTACCAGGGAGATCCAAAGGCTTGGATCGTTTTTTGGATCGCTTCATGGCCTCACTTGTAGAATCTTTTATATTTTCAAAACTGTCTCCACTTTGAATTATATGACTCCCTGTTGCGGCCCCAGGTTCGATCATTTCCAGCCGTCTTCGTTGAGCCGTCAATAAATCCGATAAGCTTCTTTGATATTCGGGCCCATGCCCCGATAAAATGGCCTGCTGGCCCTTAATATCAAGCGCCTGCCAAGATGTTGTCTTTTGTAAATACTCTCGAAATTCTGGAGAAACTTCTTGTAACGAATTTGTTTTTTGAGCAGACTTTGCTAACGAATCAAAATCGTGCAAGTGACTTTGAAAAATTTCTCGAATTTTGGGATCTTGTCTCACAATAGCCCCAATTCGATGAGAGATACTTGTAATAGCCTGATCAACTCCACCTGGTTTTACGTTCGCAATATCAACAATCACCATAAACTCGTCACCACCGATGCGAAAAACAGGATCTGCACCTCTTTGTGCCCCCAACCCACCTCTTAATTCTTTTTGTATTTCTGTTAAAGCTTGCTTGAGATAATCATCTCCCTTTCGGGTTCCGTTGTTAAAATAATTAACCAATCCCAAATTATTAATATCAATAAAGATAGCAGCTTTTTTACAGTCTGATTTTTGGGAGCAACTTGCAATAATATTATTTAAAACGGTCTCGCCCTCTGAGCCAATTCCTGCAGCAATAGTTTGTGTCAATTTGTCTACCGATATCTCTCGTGTCGGTTCCCACGAAGAAACAATAAACTTTCCCGGATGGTCCTTATCTGGAACAGCAATAATTCCACCATCAACTTCGTCTGTTACTCTTGTTCCTCGAGTTTGCATTCTTCTTTGCTTAAGCGCAGAAACTTCTTCTGCTGTAAAACTTCCGTTAAGAGGTTTTGCTTCTTCAAGTCGCATGATCTCAACACCATCAACCTTATATTTTCTAAGTCTTTGTGTTTCAGAAACCTGAAAATAGGCACGTGGCTCAGGAGCCCCAACGATTTGTTTTGCCCTCTTATCCAAGGCACTCACAGCAACTGTTTCTAGTCTGGTTTTCTCTTGCGCAACAGCTTCCTCTGCACGAACACTTCGAAAGGTTTTATAAGTTGCACGCAATGAAGCAACTCCCATAGCCATAGGGAGAGCATCGAGTGCCGCAAAAATCCCCTCCTGAACACAACCTGCATACCGATCAAAAGATTCTTCATATTGATTTTGAAGATCAAGAGAACAAGCCTTAGAAAAATCCTCTTCTAAAACTTTAGATTTTTTTATAAGGTTTTCTTTTTCTGAGGTACATGCCGCAATAGCCTTGGGCAGAGATTTTGAAGTATAATAGGCAGAAGTCCCAAATACGGCAGCTGTTGCAACCCCTCTGGCCCCAATGTTATACCCCTTGACCGCAAACGAAGCTCCTCGAAAAGCACGCGTCCATAATCCAACAGACCCCACAAGCATAAGGCTTGCATCAACCGTCATCTGTTGGACT
>JBDHWX010000128.1:0-5432 GCA_039810365.1 Bdellovibrionales bacterium
TTCAGGCTTCTCAATTCGAGTTGAGCTTGCTCACCATTGCTAAGTACTGCCCCCTATAATAATAAAACCTTGTAGGGTCGTTTATTTCTGATGAACTACAAGTCATCCAATAGCTCCATATTACCACTGATTTTGTGACGTACAAACAAAACAATTTTATCAAAATGCTTTTGCTGATAAGTGCAAAAAGTTTGCCCGATTTTTACTGAGGAGTTTTCGCTGTTTAAAGATATTTCTCGTTTTGAGATAAAGGTCTTGTTATTTTTTAAATGAAATGTGCATTGACTTTTTTTAAAAAACCTTAGCTATAAAACCAAAGATTTTGTAATGACCAAAGAGAGCCTACAACAAGGCAAATAAGACCTAAAAAACGATGGCTACGAAAACTTTGACAAAGATGGTGCGGCAAACGCTCTTCTGCAAGTCTCATGAATGGCTCGAAATTTAAAACAAGTGACATGATCAGGCCATAGCCAAAAACCACAAAGGGAAAAATACGATCCAGCTCTTGATAACTCATAAAGTGTTTATCGGGATTTTACATTGTGATTTAAGTCGAGATCTTAGAACAAGAGGAGGGACTTCACTAAAAATAACGGTTCCGAAAATACTATTTATTAGAATACTCGTAGTAAGAGGGGTGCTCTTCTCGTGCCCCTCCCCTTCCCCCACGCCTTTTGCTTGCTTCGACATCTTTAAAATCTCCAACAGGCTTTCGGCTTTGGCGAACCTCTCGAAAGAGGCCTGCAGGTTTTCTGCGAGTCTGCCTTTGCATTCTCGCTGGTTTTTTTATTGCAACACCACCCGTCTGCACAGGTGGGACATAACTCTCTCCAGAAATATTGCTCGGCATGGGTCCTATTTGATCCATCCCCCGAGAGGGTGGAACATAACCATGGCCCTGGTTTGGGGGAATATAATCGCTATTATAAGACTCTCCTTCTGATAGTCCCTGATAAGCTCCGCGATCTTGTTGTAACTCTTTTGCAAGGGTTGAAAATGAAAACAAAAATATCACCAAAAAAAATAAGACCTTCATCCCTTCTTTTATCGGCATCAAGGTAAAAAACTCAACTTTGGGTGAGGTTTACAACAATTTTGCAACATTGTGTAAGTCTTCATTTGAGTTTAGAGTTAGGCTAATTAGGATAAGGCGTTGTTTTTATCTACTAAAGTCTGGCTCAAAGTGAGCCGATGAGACTTTGTAAATGATCTTGTCGTGTCGGTAGAACGCTGTGATTAAAATAAATTTAAGCAGTTGTTAATGCTCGCCGCAAGATTAAGTTTTTATGAGGTTTTTATGAAGAAGTTTCTATGTCTAATTTTTAGTGTAGTTTTTTTTAACCTCCCTACCGCAATATCAGAGACTTCTGGCTCCAGTGGAGTCATTATACAACAAGCAGAAACAATGGAACAACAAATTGAGGCTATCAATGCCGCTATAGAAAAACATTGCAAACCTGGCCAAGAAAACTCCTTAAAATGTCGTACTGCTAAAATAAAAGCAGGAATACCTGGGGACGACGCCATCACCTGCACAGGTGCAACAAAGGATCTAAGCGACCTTGTCAAAGAAAGAAATAGAGAAAAAAAAGACGATGCAAAAGAAAAAAAAGAAAAGGCCAGTTCTTTAAATGAGACTATTAATAAACTCAAGCAAGAGCTTGCAGATATTGACTCTAATCTCGAAAAAGACATTACCAGTATCGATGCGCAAATTACTGAAATAGAAAAAGACTTGGCTGAGCAAGAGCAGGCTTTTGTCGATCAGGCACAAGATTTGAGCGCTCAGCTTCAAGAGGTTATGACAACAAAACTCACCGCAGTTCAATCTGAATACAGCAACGCCTTAGATGAGGCCTATAACGGATGTCGTGCTCAAGCCACAAAAAATGCAAAGATTTTGTATGAATACATCAAGGCTCAAGCCCGCAGTAAGATTTCTGGTGAATATAAAGCAAAATCCATTAATTTTTCAACGTCTGGGCAAAGCGATCTTAAGCGCGTACAAGATATGGCAATGAGTGGGGGCTCTGTTGATGGTCAACTTCTTGAAGGTTATACTGCGTGTGTTACAAGATTAAAAAAACAGGCCGATGGCAAAAAAGCAGCCCAAATACAAAATTTAAAAACTCAAGAAGCCAACCTCAAAAACAAGATTCAATCAGCACAAAATAAACTTAATCTGGCAAAAACAAATGGCACCAAGCAAGTTTTATCTAAAATGCAAGAAAAGCAAAACCTTATGCAAAAAGCACAAAGAGATAAAATGGCAAAAACTCAAGAGCTTATAACAAGAAACCAAGAATTAAATCAGCTAGCAACGACGGTAAGCATAGACAATTCTACCTATCATGAATCTGAGCTTGCAAAATGGAACGCTTGCTGCAAATGTCCTGATAGTAAAGATAAAGCTCGTGCGTCTTGTCACAAGGGTACAGCACTTGAAGATAATAAAGCCGCTGCAGGCTTTTGTAGCAAAGGAACGCCTAAAGAGAACACCTCGACCGCAAGTAGTGTATTTCAAATCTTGGGCCTTTCTGGGACCAACGAGATTGGCGGTGGGCTCCTCCAGAGAGCTGGTCAATAGTAGCCCAACAGACCTCGGTATTGATATTTAACTTGAGAGCTTATCTCTAAACAAAGTTCCTCGGATCTTTGGGCCTGCGTCAACGGGCCCTTTTTATATGTAACCTTGTCTCAAAGGCCCTTCGGGTTTAGAATCTTAGTCTTGTATACAATCATCTTGGCAAGGGTTTCTATGGGAAAATTCAAAAAATTATTAGCACTTCTTTTTGCAGGACTTTTTCTTTGTATTGTTGCTGGCTCTCTTTTGATTGTTTATGTTTCCAGCACTCTTCCAAAACTAATGACCGTTGCAGATTACGATCCCCTTGTTATTAGCGAAGTTTTTGATCGCAACAACAATAAAATTGGTGAATTTTTTAGAGAAAGAAGAACCGTTATTCCCTTTGATAAAATTCCAAAGCAAATGGTCAATGCCTTTGTTTCTGCCGAAGACTCAAGTTTTTTTGAACACGGTGGGGTCAATTATTTTGCTATCCTAAGAGCTTTTGCCGCCAACCTCAAGGCGGGAAAAAAAGTCCAAGGTGGTTCCACCATCACTCAGCAAACTGCTAAAACACTTTTACTTTCTAGCGAAAAAACCTACATCCGTAAAATTAAAGACATGCTTTTGGCTCATAAAATGGAACAAAATCTTTCTAAACAGGACATTTTATATCTTTACCTAAATCAAATTTATTTGGGCCAAGGAGCTTACGGTATTGCCGAAGCTGCTAAAGTTTATTTTCGTAAAAATTTAAATCAGCTCACCATTGGTGAAATGGCCATGATCGCAGGCTTGCCGCAAGCGCCTTCTCGCTATTCTCCCGTGGCCCACCCACGAGCCGCAAAAGAAAGACAAATCTATGTTCTTAACCGAATGGCCGAAGAAAAATATATTTCTAAAGATGAGGCAAAGAAATTTATAGAAGAACCCATTTCTGTTTATATCAAGAAAGATTATGACGACACCATTGCGCCATATTTTTTAGAAACCGTCCGCCAATATCTTGTTAAGGTTTTAGGAGAAGATCAGGTATTAAACAAAGGACTTGTTATTAAGACACCCCTAGATATGGTCTTACAACAAAAAGCTCAGGCCGATGTTCGCCAAGGGCTTCAAGAGCTTGATAAACGACAGGGCTATCGTGGAGCTACTAAAAATTTATCTGATACAAAAGATATTGCCGATCTTCTTTTAAAAACAAGAGACTCTCTTTACGATAACAAGGTTCAAAAAAGAACTATATTTAAAGATGGATCAACAGACGCCCCAGGAGCATTAAGCTTAGATAAGAAATCAGGACAAAAAAATATTCCGGCCTATGTTGATCTCAACGAAATTGTTGATGGCGTTGTTGTCAAAGTAGATGATGTTACAGGCCTTGTACAAGTTCGCTTTGCCGAAGGAAAAGGTCTTATTGATCTTGACACCATGAAGTGGGCCCATAAGCCAAACCTTGAAAGCACCACACCCGTTCCAGAAATCACAAAGCCATCAGAGGCGCTTAAGGTTGGTGATGTTATTCGCGTTAAAGTCGTTGATGAAATCTTTTCTTCTTCTCGTCTTAATGAGCTGATTGCAAAACAAAAAAAACTACAAGGTAAAAACTATCAGCCCATGGAGCTTCCTAATTTTAAAGACTTTGCCCGTCTGGAACTCGAACAAGAACCACTTGTTGAAGGTTCACTTATTTCTTTTGACCTTGCTTCTGGAGCTGTTCTTTCTCTTGTTGGCGGCTATAATTTTGAAAAATCAGAATTCAATCGAGCCCTGCAGGCCGCAAGGCAAACAGGGTCTTCTTTTAAGCCCATCGTTTATGCTGCAGCCCTTGATAGCGGCTTTGCGCCCAATTCTGTTTTGATGGACGCACCCGTAGTGTTTGAACAAAAAATCGGCGACGAAGAAGGTCAAGCCAATATCGACGAAGTCAAAAAATGGAAGCCCGGCAATTACGAGTCTAAATTTGGCGGCGATATTTTATTTCGAAATGCTTTGATCCGATCAAAAAATATTCCAACCATCCGCATTTTAGAAAAAGTAGGTGTGGAAAGAACAGCAACCTATGCCAGAAGGCTTGGTATTTTTAGCCCTCTCAATATGGATCTTTCTTTGGGCCTTGGTTCCAGTGGCGTCACCCTCTACGAAATGACAAAAGCTTTTTCTGTTTTTGCCGTTGGTGGAAAGCGTTTTCGCCCTATTTTTATTAATTCTGTTACCAGCGCACAAGGGCAAGAACTCCTAAGCCAAGCAAGTCTTGATAGCCGATACGAAAAAGAGCTTGAACAAATCAATAAGAATTTTGAAGAACAACGCCTTGCCTATCTGGAAGCAAAAAAAGAAAACAACGAGACTCTTGTAAAAAGAACTCCTCCATTCTTTTTTGATGATCCCGATCAGTTGATCTCCCAACAAACGGCCTACCTTATGGACAGTATTATGACAGGCGTTGTGGCAGAGCCTGGTGGTACAGGAGGAGCCGCCCGCAGTTTAGGTAAAATTTTAGCTGGCAAAACGGGAACAACCAACGGTTATTTTGATGCTTGGTTTATTGGTTTTTCTCCGCAAATTGCAACTGGGGTTTGGGTCGGCTTTGATGACGAAAAAACTCTTGGCCGAGCCGAAACTGGTGGCAGGGCCGCTCTACCCATTTGGATCAATTACATGCAAGAGGCCCTGAAAGATCTTCCATCAAAGCCCTTTGATGTTCCGCCAAATATCGTTTTTGTTTCTATTGATAACGATACGGGAAAACTTGCTTCTGCATCTTCGAAAAATGTAGTAAGACAAGCCTTCTTAGAGGGAACAGGACCCGCTAGCGCCAAGGGGGGCGAAAGCGAAAATCAAGAATCTGTTCCTCAAGAAG
>JBDHWX010000129.1:0-5410 GCA_039810365.1 Bdellovibrionales bacterium
TACCCTGCGGGCTCACCTTGCGGTGATTTAAATTTTAGCCTCCTGCTAAAATTTATGAACCCTTGGCTACGCCACGAGGGTTCTGCACCCTTCTCTTATCACACAAAATAAAAAAGCCAACACCCCACGCGGGTATTGGCTTTTTTAGAATGGCGGAGAGAGAGGGATTTGAACCCTCGGTACACTTTAAAGGCGTACGACAGTTTAGCAAACTGTTGGTTTCAGCCACTCACCCACCTCTCCGCAAACAAGAAGTGTTTCTATGCTGAATTGAGCCTTTCTTTGTGCCATATCCCCACCAATCTCGCAACCCAAAAGCTCGCAAAAAAATCTCTAGTTGCTGTAATTTTCAGGAAAAAGCTCACGCTCCACGGTTTCAATTACTGTATGAATCAACTTGATGTGGACTTCTTGAATACGATCTGAAGACTGTGCAGAAACCACGATGCTTAAATCTGCAATATTTTTTAATTCGCCACCATCTCGCCCCAAAAGTGCTATGGTTTTAACTCCCACTTTTTTTGCTTCTTGCATGGCCAAGATGACATTTTTTGAGTTTCCACTTGTAGAAAGCCCAACTAAAACATCTCCCTTTTTAGCTAATCCCATGAGTTGTCTTACAAAAATCTGCTCAAAACCATAGTCGTTGCCAACGCACGTGGTGTGGCTTGCATCTCCCAAAGCAAGGGCCCCAAGAGGTCTTCGGTCTTTGCGATATTTACCCGTAAACTCTTCTGCAAAGTGCATGGCGTCACAATGAGAGCCGCCATTTCCGCAGGTAAAAAGATTGTGATTGGATCTAAAACACTCAATTAAAATTTTTGAAAATTGTTCGCATTTTTTGAGGTTTTCTGGATTAGATAAAAAGCCCTCAATGGTTTTCTGAGCTTCTTGAAGCGAATTTTTCCATATCTCTTGACTCATTATCAATCTCCCGTAGATAAGACTTTATATTAACTTGATTTTTTTTCCAAGTTCTCTATAACAGATACTTTTTTAAGGAAAATCTTGTTTCTTAAAGCCTATTAAAATGCGCCCGTGGCTCAACTGGATAGAGTACCAGACTACGAATCTGGGGGTTGCAGGTTCGACTCCTGCCGGGCGCGCCATCTTTTTGACTTTCAATGCCCCATTAAGACACAATAAAAGCTTCATGCGATTTTTTATAAAATTAATTTTTTTAATTTTTCTGTTGGCTGGAGTTCTTTATCTCATTTACAGCCTTAAAACTACGGGTATTCGCCCCGAATACCTTTTCTTAGATAGTGCTGCTCAAAAATCCTTTAACACACAAGACGTTACTCATTTTGAATGGCGCACGCAAAGCCAAATTTTTTCTTTTGATAAAACTTCTTCTGGACAATGGCAGCCAGAAAAAAACCAAAACACTCTTAAAAAGCTTTTGGATTTTTTATCTCAAATTCAACTAAATAACGTTCAACAAACAACGCCTGCAGCTCTTGAGGTGATTTTAAAAGTTCAAAACGAAACTTGGCGTGGCTCTTGGGATGGTCTCTCTTTTGTGTGGATAGATGGCCCAAAAAAGGGCATGGGTGAAATTTTAAGCAGTAAAAAAAACCAAGTATTTTTTAGAGGGCGTTTTATTTTTGATAATGTGGCCATTGATTTGTGCCCCACAGACCCTAAAGAAATTTTGCTCAGAATGGGCTCCAAAAATTATACTCTTTTGCAAAAAAATGGCTCGTGGACAAACAATGGAGCGGCTTTAAAAATAGACTCTGATGCTATTAAAAAATGGATACGGTTTCTTTGCAATGCCCCTGTTCGTGCCATAATTGATCCTGCTTATAATCCTAGCCGACAAAGTTCTGGAGCCATAACAATCAAATACTCCGACGGGAAGCCTTTAAGCTTAACCCGTGTCGAATCAGATCTTTTTTTGATTGATAAATGGGGGGTTATTTTTGATGGCATGACCCATGAACTTGATACTCTTCAAAAAGCACTTGAAGAAACTTCCAAACCTTGACAAATAAAGGGGAAATCTGTTCAATGGCTCCTTGGCTATTCAGGCGTAGCTCAGTGGTAGAGCAACCGGCTGTTAACCGGTTGGTCGCAGGTTCGAACCCTGCCGCCTGAGCCATTTTTTCTTTAGTTAAAGCAATCACTAAAAACGACTCTTAAAAGGAACCAACCATGTCTAACCAAATTCGAGCAAGCCATATTTTGGTTGATCACGAATACGAAGCTCAAGATCTTTTAAAAAAAATCCAAGATGGCTCTTCTTTTGAAGAACTGGCGCAAAAATTTTCAAAATGCCCGTCTTCTCAAGATGGGGGCGATCTTGGCCACTTTAGCAAAGACGTGATGGTACCAGAATTTGATAAGGCCGCTTTTGCCCTTCAAGTCGAAGAGCTTTCTGCTCCCATCCGAACTCAATTTGGCTATCACTTAATTAAAAGAACCGAGTAAGCTTTATTCTTGTGGCTCAGAACAAGTTGCAAGAAGATTTTGAATGCGTGCTGTGCTTTGAAAAACACCTTCTCTTAAAATACGAACATTCGATGTGTCTTCGCGAGTTCCCTTATACTGCAACAATCTATAAAAAACTTGGCTAAGATGAGTGTTGGCCAAAACAAGGGCATCTTGATCATCACAATCAAGCATATTAGCAAGACTTGCAAATTTTAAGATTTGTTGTTCTTGGGCCTGGGTCAAAGGAGCGGCCTTTGCTTCTTGAACTGTTAAAGCCAGACTTAAGGCAAGTATAGAAAATAGTAATTTCATGGTTAACTCCATTTAAAGACAATTAAACTCAGCCATTATAGCAAGCCCATGGGTTCTTGCGACTGTCAGGTTTTTAACATGGATTTTTTACATTTTGACTTAAAGTACGCCGCTTTGAGACCGATATATTCTTTATGAAATACATATGCTTATCTTTAATCGTCATTTTTTTAGGTGCGAACCCTTCTTTTGCCAAAATTCCTACGTCCGCATTTGATCAAAACAAAGCTCTTCATGAGTCTGTTTCCCAATATAACTCCCTGCGCTCTGTTCGCTGGCCACTTAGCCAAAACCAATCAGCCGTTTGGAGTCGAGATTTTCAAAAGTTTTTAAAAGATCAAAAAATTCAAAAACTCTATAAAGCCTCCGTTACCAACGCTAAAGTTTCTTTCGAGCTAGAGGGAAAATCTTTTTCAATTTACGTAAAAGAAATTTCAGCCCTTTCTACTAAGATAGACATTGCGGGGCAAAGTGTTGTTCTCCTTAAGGGGAATTTTGTTCAAAATTTTGAAGCTCTTAAAAAGGCCTTTTCAAATAAAAAAATATCTCTTCTTTCTTTTTTTATTGAAACCGTAGAGGCTTCAAGCGAGGCTTGCGGCTCCCCTGTGTGCCAACAGGCCGCAAGTACCATTGGTTTTTTTGAATCTGTAACTTTTTTGTTTTCTTCTTATCTGACAATTCGTGAAACCGAATTTTGCAGATTAAATGATCAAGAAGCCTCTGCTGGATATGATGTTGCTGGCAAAAACTCTGTTGAAGACATTCAAAAAGAGTTACAAGATCTTTTTAATGTTCAAGAGAAATATTCTAAAGATTTTTTGATTGGTAATAAGTCTGTGGTTGCAAACGAAGCCCAAACTACATCTGCAAAAAATTTGCAGTCTTGTATTATGGAACTTGCCGACAGAAGAAAAGAATCTCTTTTAAAACTTACTGATTCAAATGATCTTAAGAAAAAAAGAGCCCTGGGGTGTACGGTAGAAATTCAAGATCGGTACTCTTTTTTGATCAACAATTTTGATCTTGTTCCCTACAAAGAAAGTTACACAATGTTCGAAGACGCCTTAAAAAGTCGTGAGCAAAAAACAAATATTTGTCATAGCCTTGGCTATGATCCATGTGTTTCTATTTCTGGAAAAACAACATTTGAAAGAGATCTCGAAAACATTAGCCGAAACTGTGCTAAGGCACAACAGCGCAGCCAATCTGAAAGTCGTTCTTCGCGCGCCAACCAATAATTTATTTTTTCCCCTTATAGAGAGAGGCAAGGGTTGCAATCAAAAGGCAGCCTACGATCACTGCCAAAGAGGCGGGGGTTGGGATTTCGTAAAATTCTGCAATTAACATTTTGATTCCAACAAAAGCCAAAATGACACAAAGAGCAGGTTTTAAATAAATAAATTTATCCATAAAGTTGGCAATGCAGAAATAAAGAGCTCTTAGGCCCATGATGGCAAAAACATTGGATGTGAAAACAATAAATGGATCTTTGGTCACAGAAAATACTGCCGGGATAGAATCAAATGCAAAAATCACGTCTGTTGTTTCAACCAAAACAAGAACTATGAAAAGTGGCGTAACCCATAATTTTTTATCAATTTTAACAACAAAATGATCCTCTCTATAGTCTTTTGTTACACGAAAAAACTTTCTTAAAAGCTTTACGGCAAAATTTGTCTCTGGGTCTTCCTCGTGTTTTTTTTGTAAAAACATTTTAATAGATGTCATTACAAGGAAGGCGCCAAAGGCATAGGTAATCCAGTGAAACCTTTCTAAGAGAGCTGCACCTATATAAATAAAAAGAGCGCGCAAAATAAGAGCGCCAATGATTCCCCAAAAAAGAACCCTATTTTGCAATCGTGATGGGACCAAAAAATAAGAAAAAATCATTAGGAATACAAAAAGATTATCAACGCTTAAAGAAAGCTCGATGAGGTAGCCTGCCAGAAACTGCATGCCGGCTTCATGGCCTTCGCGATACCAAAGGGCGGCATTAAAGGCGAGTGCAATAAAAATATAGAGAATCGTTTTAGTTAAAGCGTCTTTAAAGGTCATGGTTTCGTGATGTTTTTTATAAAGAAACTTTTGAAAAAGGCCCAAGTCTAAGACCATGATACCCACAACAATTGCCCAAAAGATAATCCACATAATTTGATGATGTATTGCCATGAGTGTAGTTATAGCGAGGAGCATTTGTATTGGCTATAGGGATTCACTTTGGGGGGGTGCAATAGGGCTGAATTATTAGTATTTTGTCAAAAATCGTTGAATTTAATAGGCGTTTCCTTTAGACCTAATCCCGGAAGAATGGCTGAGTGGTTGAAAGCACCGGTCTTGAAAACCGGCAGCCCTTCGCGGGGCTCGTGAGTTCGAATCTCACTTCTTCCGCCAAATTAAGAAAGCTCACCTTTGGTGGGCTTTCTTAATTTTTAGGGTAGATGATTGGAACCAGATTGTGAGTTCGATCATTTTTATCAGGATGATAAAAATGAAACAAGCGAGCCGTTAAGGCGAGTCTTGGCCCGCAAGGGTGAATGCCCCGGAAGGGCATTCATAATCTCACTTCTTCCCCAAATTAAGAGAGCTCCTTTGTCGCCTTAATCTCTTTCTTATGTTTGACCTCTGGTTTGATTTACGCCATTTAATGAACTAAAGAATCCTT
>JBDHWX010000130.1:0-5404 GCA_039810365.1 Bdellovibrionales bacterium
TTTTGGCGACTTGGTTGCGAAACATACTGCCTCCGATGGGTTCAATTAACCTCTTGACCCTGTATCTACTACAGACTTTACGATAAATCAACTAAGGCGAGGATTTTATATGAAAAACCATGACCATTCTGACCATAAACATGACTGCTGCGATCATGACCATAAACACCATAATGAGCCCTCTGCTCCACAGATGGATCTAAAGGCTTCTTCAGGAGAGCTATTAACAGTTTTCAAAGTAGCAAACATGGACTGTGCTGATGAGATTAAAGCCATAAACGAAGCCGTTAAAGGAGATGGGATATTTAAGATTCAGGCAAACCTGATGTCTTCGACAGTCCAAGTATTACACTCAAAAGAAGTTAGTCCTCAGGAGTTGAAAAAGAAAATCGAAAAAACGGTTGTTAAGGTTATTGAGGAATCAGATGGATTAGGAAAAAACCCAAACCAGAATCGTATTTTGATTGTGTCACTTTCGGGAATTTTTCTTTTAATTGGTCTAACTATTGGATGGCTGCACTTAAATGAAATTGCGAAGATCGCAAGCTTTGCAATTTCAATTTTATTAGGCGGAAGCCTTGTTTTTCCTAAAGCAATTGCTTCATTGAAGCGAAAAGCTTTGGATATGAATGTACTCATGACAGTCGCTGTAATTGGTGCGATTGGCATTAAAGAGTATTCTGAAGCTGCCGCCGTAGCATTTTTATTTTCTCTCTCGGAACTTTTAGAAAGCCTGAGTGTTCAAAGGGCAAGAAAGTCTATTCAAGAACTTCTTAAAATTACTCCGCAAAAAGCAACTATTGTACTCGATAACGGAAGAGTAACCGAAAAAGATGTTGCCACAATAGAGATCAATGAAACAATTCGAGTAAAAGCTGGGGAAAGCATTCCGGTAGATGGAATTGTCCTCAAAGGAGAATCCACTGTTAATCAAGCGCCATTAACTGGCGAAGCACAACCAGTTTCCAAAACTATTGGAGAACAAGTTTTTGCAGGAACAATTAATGTGGATGGAAGTCTCGATGTACGTGTCACAAAGCAATTTAGCGATACCAAAATTTCGCAAGTGATAAAACTTGTCGAAGAGGCGCAAGACGAAAGAGCTGTCAGTCAAAAATTCGTTGATAGATTTGCCGAAATTTATACTCCTGCAGTGATGATTTTAGCTCTACTCACTCTAATTGTCCCAGTATTGTTTTTTGGCGGAAGTTGGCAAGCATGGTTATATAAAGCATTAGTGCTGTTGGTGATTGCGTGCCCATGTGCCCTTGTTATTTCAACTCCTGTATCGATAGTTTCGAGTCTTACGGCTCTCGCAAGACGTGGAGTTTTGGTAAAAGGTGGGGCTATCCTTGAGGTTCTCGGCAAGATTAAAGCTCTTGCAGTTGATAAAACTGGAACTCTGACCGAGGGAACACCGAAAGTTCAAAAAATTATTCAGCTCAATTCTTCATCTGAAAATCAGATTCTTGAAGTGGCATGTGCTCTTGAAGCTCATTCCACTCACCCCATAGCAAAAGCCATTTTAGAATTTTCAGAAAAGAAAAATATTATCACAAAAAAAACAGAGAAGTTTACTAATGTTACTGGCCGAGGTGTTGAGGCTATCATTGAAGGACATAGCTATCTCTTAGGTAATCATAGATTTGCTCATGAAGTTGGAATTTGCACTCCAGAACTAGAAAAAATTCTTGGCGATCTCGAGGAACAATCTCTTTCTGTCGTTGTTGTTGGTCACAAAACTCATGATAATTGTGCAGGTGTTGTCATTGGCGTAATTGCTCTTGGAGATGCAATTCGTGCTGATAGCTCAAAAACTATCCAAGATTTGAGAAAAATCGGAGTGCAAAACATCACAATGCTTAGTGGTGATAACCAAAAATCAGCCACGGCTATTGGTAATACTTTAAACTTAGATAATACTTTTGGAGATTTATTACCTGAAGACAAGCTCAATCATATTGAAAAATTAAAATCTAAATATTCTATTGTGGGAATGGTTGGGGACGGCGTGAATGATGCTCCAGCTATGGCAAAGTCATCAGTAGGAATAGCAATGGGTTTTGTTGGTTCCGATACAGCAATTGAAACAGCTGATGTAACACTGATGACAGATGATTTGAAACAAATGGTGACAGCAATAAAAGTAGGTAGACGTACATTAAGAGTTATTCAATTTAACATTGGCCTCGCGCTGCTTACAAAATCTATATTTTTGATTTTGACGTTCTTCGGTTATACGAATCTTTGGCTTGCTGTAGCTGCCGACACTGGAGCGGCTCTTTTAGTCATAATGAATTCATTGAGACTTCTGAAGGTGTGATCGAAAATTTGCTTTAATCAATGATTGCTCCGCTCGCACAGATCGAATGGAGCATTTGGCAATTTTTGCGACAAGATCGACAGGAATTTTCTTTTCAAGCAATTCTCGAATTTGGTCGGAATTAATTGATTTCTTTCTACCTACGGCAACACCTTTAGATTTAGCACGAGCATGAGCAAGTTTAGCTCGTTGACTCACTAAATTTTTCCAACACTCTAGGCATAAAATTTCTTTGAGTTCTTTGTCTTTCATTAGTTCCTCCAAAAAGAAAAAGGCTCGATACTAGATCGTGCCTTTTTCTTAACTTAGTATTAATTATTTCTGACCAGTTAGTTGCTCCGTAAAGAGCTTATAGCTTAGTGGTCCACGTTGATGAGCCTGAATGGCTGCGCCTCGTATTTCATCGGTCAAATTAGCGAACGATTCGCCAACTCCAATGGCTAACGCCAACCAAATTATGGCGTTTAGAATTCTGATAACCATGTTCATACTTCTCTCCTTTTTAAAAATTAGAAGAGAAATGCGAGAAGCAAAAAAGAAGCATCGAAGAAGCAAACTCTTGTGATTTCATGTGATGAAGCGTGATTTCGAGATTTCGACAAGGAATCCCTTTTGAATAAATTCAACTACTTACAATATTTAGATTTTTTCTTTTTGCTTTGTCTTTAGGAACCGAAAATTGGAGCGGAAGACGGGGATCAAACCCGCGACCTCAGCCTTGGCAAGGCTGCGCTCTATCAGCTGAGCTACTTCCGCACTTTTACAAAAAAACTCGCACTTTCAAAGAACACCTTAAAAAGGAGCCAAAAAGCTATAGCATCAAAAGAACGATGTCAAATTCAAAACCACCTATTTATGGCAAAGAACCCACAGGAATATCAACCATATAGTCCCTAACATCAACCGAGCTGGTCCCATTTGTTGCACCCCATGCTGAAACAAATAAAATCTTTGTTAAATCGTTATTGGCCACAGCTTGGGTCTCTGAATAATAACCCTCATCACTATAATGGTTCGACGCCACATTATAAATAATCTCAGGATCACAATCCGTTAACCCCGACTGACAGGCATACAAAGAAGTCCTTGGGTTTAAATCTACAATCACCATTTTTTTATAAAACCAACGTATCGTTGGATCACACTCTTCATGACCATAATTTGAGCCACATCCCTCAAAGCTCACCACCACATAACCAGGCTTATCTTTTGAAACACCGCTAATATGCCCACCCGCAGCGGTTGCATTATCCCCATAAACACGAAACAAATTTGTTCTTTGCCCCGTTGCCAAATCAACCTTGTAAACAAACCCATCATTTTGCGAATACTGACTCGGATAATTACTGTGCCAATAATAAAAACTCACATAAACTTCTTTACCATCTTTTGTAACAGCCAAATCACTATGCTCAGTTCCCTCATTGAGCTGAGTAAAAGTTGTCAACAATGTATCGGACGTAGCATTGCGATTAATCCCATACGCCCTTGTCCCCTTACCCCCACTCCAATCCCAAGAGGGCACGCAATAATTCCCCAACGGACTTGTCGAAATATGATCTGGCATATCGCCATCAAGACTCAAAACGTGGCCAATAATTTTGTCCGTCTCCATGTTGTATGCAATAAAACCGTAGTAATAATTTTTTTGAGTCGAAGACTCATACTTTGTCAGCATCATACACCAAATTTTTCCATCATTTGATGGACGCCCCTCTCCCTTTGTCCACATGTTTTCTGCATTGGGATATAATGCCTTCACTCGCGTCTCAAGGTCGACAACAACAGTGTTGCTATCAGTTAAGGTGTCATATTTATAAATCTTAAAACCCGCAGCCCTGTTTCCAAAATGATAAAAGCTATTGGGATCTGTTGCACTCCAATTGGGCTCCATATTGTCTGTAACGGTATTTGTATCCGTAATGGTTTTTACAAAACTAGCTTTATTGTTCGCCTTATCCACATTATAAAGTGCATAATACCCACCCGACATATACTGAAGCATTTTTGTGGAATCCTTATTAAAAGCAGGCCTTCTTGAGTACTCATGTCTTACAAAACTTGGGCTCCCGTGATCTGTAATTTGCGAAGGGTCCGTAACCCTTGTCACAGTGGTTCCGTAAACAGTATCAACAAATGGTACATTAAGAGCAGGCGTTGCCATACTCATTGGCGTTAAGGTGGCATAGCCCTTGATAAACTGAAAACTTCCTGGAGGCGTTTGACCATCGCCTGGCGGAGTTTGGTCTCCCCCCGGTGGAGTATTATTTCCTCCCGATGAACTACCTAAATTTGCCAAGGGGGCTGTTTTAAAACCACGACCACAATTTTGATTCATCACAATCATAATAATAAAACTTAAAAATATTGTGATTTTATGAAGTGTTGATTTTTTCATAGATTCCCTTCTTATCGGGTAAAAAGGCTTAAATCTTCAATTAATACAATATTTTAAGTAACGCTTTAACAATTCAAAATATTGAGTGTTTTCGGGTGCTTGAGCCCGCCTGCTTGTTGATCATTTTAAAGCTCATCATATTCATGATGCTTTTTATTGACAGATAAAACCATCGTTATAGTCTTTACCACCTAATCAAGATCGGGGGGATCTTATGAATATTTTAAAGTCACTTTTTTCCATTTTTACTTTTGCGCTTTTTGCGTGGCCAACTTTAGGATTCACAAAACCACAGCCATATCCTGTTGATGTTTTACCAGACGCCCCAAGTAGCCGCTATGAAATGCTCTTACAAGATCAAAACAACTCTGCCATGAATCACCAATCACCTATTTGGGGAGATGCTTTGCCTCAATCCGAAAGAGAGTCTCCGTATGTAGAAAAAATGATCCAAGCAGGAACTCGCAATATGAATTGGCTCAAGTTTATTAACTCTCACCGTGACGACCCCATAGCCCTTACAAAACCCGGTGAGCTTAAAGCCTACCCTATCGAGTCCCCTAGTATTTATAGCCCCAAAACAATTGAAAAATCTTATAACGATTTGGTGGTCCAAGTCCCAGAAAACATACGCAAGATTGTTTTTGAAGGCGCTACCTTTACCAACGATCCAGGCCTTCCTT
>JBDHWX010000131.1:0-5306 GCA_039810365.1 Bdellovibrionales bacterium
GGGCAGTTCTCAGGTTTGAGCATAAGAGCTGTTTCATTCATTGTGGATTTAACAGCCTGAGTGCCGTGATCAAAAACGTTATGGATATGTTTACCCTTAACAGTCTGAGCTTTTCCTTGAGCGACACAAGACTCTGCTTTTTTCCAATTGATGGCTGCAAGAAGATCCTTGTCGGCTTTAGATGCGTTGATTTCAAGAAGGTTATAAGCTTGCTCACTATTATAAGATGTAAAAAAGCACCATTCTTTTGAGGGGCCCTTACCACAATGGCCTAGGTCATAGTCAATACCTGGCACAAGGAGTTGAAAAGCAACATTTAAATTACCACTTTTTGGATCAACTTTTACAAAAGAGATGGTTCCCTTAAAATTCTCTTTGTAAGAAGAAACAGGGACATCTTTTTGTGGGATTGGAACAGAAAATCTTGTGGAGGCCACAAGGTATTCACCATCAAATGTTGAAAAAGGTGAACCATGGTTACCGCCTGAATTTGGGATCTCAAGCATTTCTTCTGTTCTAAAGGTTTCAAGGCTGATCCTTGCTATACGCGGAGTATTATTAGAGTTTACGAAAATCCATTTTCCGTTAGGAACGCCATCGGAAAGAGAAAGTTCTGTATGATGAAGATCATCCCAGGGTACAAATCCGTGAGAAGTCTCCAGCATTTTTTTAGATTCTTCGCTATATCCATAACCATTTTCTGGATTTTGCGAGAAAACAGGAATAATCTTTAAAAGACGTCCTGATGGGAGGCCGTAAACGGCAAGTTGCCCGCTAAAGCCTCCTGATAAGAAGGAATAAAATTCGTCATACTTTCCGGGAGCCACGTAGACTTTTTGAGCAGCATCGGTTGCAAGACCTGTTGCCTCCTGCTTACCTTTCTTGATGCAGCTCGTGCTCAGAATAAGGCAAAGTATGAAAAATTGAAGACTTACAAACTTAATTCGGAATTGTCGTGATTTCATGTTGTTCTCCATTATTTTTTGCCTATACTAAATGAGGATTTTTAAAAAGTATATGACCAAAATCATAAAGTAACTATAGTATTAGCATTAGAAACGAAAGTATCAAACAAGGTCGTTTGATATTGTGGGGGGATAGAAATGGAAGGAATGGAAGTCAATAGAGAAACTCAAACTTTGAATCGTGAGCCAGTTCAACAACAGCTCAAAAAAAGAAACACTACTTTTACAAATGAGTTTTCAAAAGAGGTCTTTGATATGACGTACCGTTTTGGTACCGAAAAGGATATCAATGAAAGACATCTTGCTGTTGCAAAAGATATTGCATCAGTGGAAGAACCAGAAAAAAGAGTTTATTGGGCCAATAAGTTTTTAGATTTACTAGAAAACTTTCGTTTTGTTCCGGGAGGGCGTATTACGTCAAATGCCGGAACAGACCTCAAGGGCACAACTTACATCAACTGTTTTGTGAGTGGTTTTCGTGGGGAGAACCAAGACTCCATGACAAGTATTATGGATGAACTCCGTAGGCAGGCTCTGATTTTAAAATCAGAAGGTGGCTACGGATTTTGTGCTGATGTTCTTCGTCCAAGAGGAGCCTATGTTGATGGTATTGGTGGAGATTCTCCGGGAGCTGTTAAACTTCTTGAAATGTGGGACACCCAAAGTGCTGTGATCACAGCGGGCAGTGGCCAGCAGAAAAAAGAAAAAAAAGGCAAAACAAAGATTCGTAAAGGGGCCCAAATGGTCACTATGTCTTTGTTTCATCCTGACATAGAAGAGTTTATTACAGCCAAGCAAACACCCAATCGCCTAACAAAGTTTAACATGTCTGTTCTTGTTAGTGATGCTTTTATGAGTGCTGTGGAAAAGAAACTTCCATGGAATCTGGAGTTTCCCGATCACCAAATCGCTAAAAAAGAATATGATCAATTTTGGGATGGAAATTTGGATGCATGGAAAAAGCGAGGACTTCCAGTAAAAGTTTACAAAACTTTTAAAGATGCAAATGAACTTTGGGATCTTATTATGAAGTCAACGTATTCTCGCAATGAACCCGGTGTTTTATTTGTGGATACGATCAATCGCTCTAACAATCTTTATTACATAGAACATATTAATGCGACAAATCCTTGTGGAGAACAAGTTTTACCAATTGGTGGGTGTTGTCTTCTTGGTTCTTTAAATCTCACTCAATTTGTTAATGAAAAAGGCAACGACTGGGATTTTGAAAAATTAAAAGAGATGATTCCTGTGGCTGTTCGCTTTATGGATAATGTGAATGACAAGAGTCATGTGCCGCTACCTGAGCAAAAAGAAAACCTACTACAAAAAAGAAGAATTGGTCTTGGGGTCTTAGGCTATGCTTCAGCTCTTATGATGATGAAGATGCGTTATGGATCTCCTAAAGCTGTGAAATCTACAGAAAAACTTTATAAATTTATTATGAATGAGGCTTATAAAGCATCGGCCCTTCTGGCAAAAGAAAAAGGTGCATTCCCTCTATTCAATAAAGAGAAATATTTAGCGGGACATTTTGTAAAAAACTTGGATCCAGAAGTCTTAGATTTGATTCGTCAGTACGGAACTCGAAATAGCCACCTACTATCCATTCAGCCAACAGGAAACAGTTCGGTTTTAGCCAATAACGTATCCGGTGGTCTTGAGCCGTTATTTATGACAAATTATATTCGAACTTCTATTCAACCATTTCCCCCAAAAGGAATGACTGTGCCAACCAATATTGATTGGGCAGGCAAATCTTTTACCATGAATGATCCTAAAATGAATTGGACATGGGCAAAAGAAGGCAATGATAACATTTTGGTAACTCGTTTTGAGGGCGATGTCTGGAAGATGGATGCTTCTCGCGGTCTTTTAAAAGAGTCAGAAATTGAAGACTATGCTGTTAGTTATTTAAAAAAACATGAGGATTGGGATCCTAAGGCAGAGTGGGCAGCAACGGCGTATCAACTCAATATTCGTGATCATGTGAACACAATGTCTGTTTTTTCAAAGTATATTGATTCTGCCATGTCCAAAACAGTAAATGTGCCTCATGATTATCCTTATGAAGATTTTAAACATCTTTATGAAGAAGTTTTTAAATCTGGAACTATTAAAGGATGCACATCTTATCGTGAAGGAACAATGGCTGCGGTTTTAGCTACAGCAAGTACAGCAACAGAAGAAACTAAGGGAGTTCATCGTACAAAAGCGACTCCAAGACCTCAGGAACTTGATTGTGATATTCATCCGCTTGTTGTTCACGGAGAAAAATGGCTTGTGATCATTGGACTTCTTGGAAACGATCCTTATGAAGTTTTTGCGATGAAGCAAAAGAAGCTAAAACTTCCAGAAAAAATGCAAAAAGGTAAGCTCGTTAAAGCAAGTTCTGGTGTTTATAACCTTGAAATGGAAGACGGATGGGAATTAACAGATATTAGTTCTCTTTTTGAATCCAATGAACAAGAGGCTTTAACAAGAATGATTTCAACAGCACTTCGTCATGGTGCGGATATTGAATTTATTGTTTCTCAACTTATTAAAAGTGAGGGAACGATTACTTCTTTTGCAAAAGCCATTGCAAGAACACTTAAGAAATATGTCACCGAAATTAAGAGTATGAAGTGTTCTGATTGTGGAAGTAAGAATATTCAAATATCAGAAGGTTGTTTCTTGTGTAGCAATTGCGGAAGCAGTAAATGTAACTAAGATGTTTTTGTTGTAAAGGTTTGGCCCTGAAACGGGGCCAAACGACAAAGATAAATTTTAAAAATATAATTTAAAAATAATGAATAGAGGTAAGGGGTCTTACCTCTATTTTTATCCTTGGCGTTTTATAGAAACGACAACAAGATTGCGGTGTTTTCCATTAGGTAACGGCCATTGGATAGTCTGACCAACCTTAAGGCCAATAAGAGCTGAGCCGATTGGCGCAAGAACGGAAATTTTATTTTCCTCAACCTTTGCGTCTTGTGGAAAAACAAGAGTCACAACAGATTCTTTTTTTGTATCAAGATCCTGAAAAACAACTTGAGAATTCATTGAAACGACATCTTTTGGAAGTTCGTCGTTTGGAACAACTTGAGCACGACTCAGCTCTTCTTCAAGAGGTTCTGCGATTTCGGGTCTTGCGGTTTTCACAAGTGATGAGATTTTTTGAAAATCATCTTGAGTGATGATGATTTTGTCATGGTTTTCCATTATAAACTCCAATATTTCTTTTAAAATAAACACTTAACTAAAGCTTCGAGATTAGTTGATAGGTATTTGAAAGTACAGGGATTTTGTTAAACTTCAAGGAAAATGAAAAATCCCTTGTCTTTCAAGCCCTTTGTTAATAGTAAAGTGGCATACTTACAACGCGGGGTGTTTTTTAAATAGGGTCATAAGGCTCTTTTTCCTAAGCGTTTTTATGGTGGGTTAATATGTCACAAGAAGCTCCAGAACTTTTAATGCCAGCGGGATCTTTAGAAAAACTTTCCTATGCCTATGCCTTTGGGGCTGATGCTGCCTATGTTGGGGTTCCTGTTTTAAGTCTTAGAGCAAGAGAAAATGAGTTTAATCTTGAGACTCTTTTTGAAGCAAAGAAGATTGCAAAAAATCTTGGCAAAAAACTTTATGTCACTGTTAATATTTTTGCAAAAAATAGAAAAATCAATTTATTTAAAAAAACTTTAGATGATCTTGTACAAGTTCAGCCTGATGCTTTTATTATGAGTGATCCAGGGCTTATGATGCTAGCTCGAGAAAAGCATCCCGATATCAACATTCATCTTTCGGTTCAGGCCAATTGCATGAACTATGAAACAGTTCGTTTTTGGTATAAAAGCCTTGGGATTTCTCGAGTTATTTTAAGTCGGGAGCTTCATTTAGATGAGGTTCGTGAAATTAAACAAAGGGTTCCAGAGATAGAACTTGAAGCCTTTGTTCATGGTTCCATTTGTATTGCTTATTCGGGCCGGTGTTTTATGTCTTCTTACATGTCTCACCGAGATGCCAATCAAGGAGTTTGTGATAATTCATGTCGCGAAAAATATAAAGTTTTTAAAACAGATACAAAAAAAGAAGAGGACTATTATATTGAAGACTTAAGAAGTGAAGGGAAGCTTTATCAAATCTCTGAAGATGAAAATGGCACTTACTTAATGAATGCTAAAGATTTAAGGCTCATACAATATTTAAAAGATATTTACGATGCGGGAGTTTGCTCCTTTAAGATCGAAGGCCGAACAAAGTCCGTCAACTATGTTTCTTTGGTGGCAAAGGCCTATAGGGCTGCCATTGATGATATGATGAGCGGGAAGGTCTTTAATCCGGCTCTTCTTGATGATCTTGAAA
>JBDHWX010000132.1:0-5247 GCA_039810365.1 Bdellovibrionales bacterium
AAAAAATTGACGAAAAAACAGTAACAGTGCGCTACAAAGTGATCAATGCAGGTTTAAGAGATGTCGATTATCCATCGGTTTTAACCAAGGTCGATTTAACACCTAAAAATACACTTGATGAACAGTGGGCAACAGATGTTCAAATGGCTCCTCTTGGAAAGATTAAATTAAAAGCGGGAAAATCTTTTGTGGAAACGGTTAAATTTGTGCGGGATTCATGGCCATCAGGTTCTTATACGGTTTCGGTAGAAACGAATATAGAGCCCAAAGAACTTAATAAGATCAATAATAAAGCTACGGGTTACTACAATCTTTAAAATGCTGAAATTTTTGGCTTTCCATTGACCCTTATTCGACAAAGGTGTAATCTCGCTGCGTCATGTTTTCAGGTATTATTGAGGCTACGGCTTCTATTTTAAATATTGAAAAAAACGGAGCAGTTTTACACATTTACGTAGAACGCCCACGCTCTTTTGATGACATTCATATTGGTGATAGTATTGCGACAAATGGTGTTTGCCTCACGCTTGAGGAATTCGACTCACAACAAATGAGATTTTCTATTGGGCCAGAAACTTTACGTATTACCCGTTGGGCAGAAACCCTTAGGCCAAAGGTGATATTAAATTTAGAGAGATCTTTACGTTATGGAGATCGTATTCATGGCCACATGGTCACGGGCCATGTGGATGCCCAAGCTCAGGTGATTCGTGTGCAGGATGAAGGTGAGAGTTTATTTTTTGATATTGAAATTCCGCAAGAGTTTCAAAAATATGTATGGCCAAAGGGTTCTCTTTGTGTGTCTGGAGTTAGTCTTACAATCAATGAAGTTCACCAAAATATTTTGAGTTTTTGTCTGGTTCCAGAAACATTAAGACAAACGAACCTTCGGGAACTTAGAACTATGGATCTTTCTCAGGGCAATTTCTTAAATATTGAATTTGATTACATGTCTAAAGCAATTACAAAAGCAATCGAGGCAAGGCAATGAATACGATTCCAGAGATTATTGAAGATATAAAAAAGGGGAAAATGGTTATCCTTGTAGATGATGAGGATCGAGAAAATGAGGGTGACCTTATTTTGGCTGCAGATTTTGTAACGACAGAAAAAATTAATTTTATGTCCAAAGAGGCTCGTGGCTTGATTTGCCTGAGTATAACTCATGAGCAGGTTGAAAAACTCAAAATTCCACTTATGGTTAAGGATGATTTCAATCAATCGCCCAACAAAACGGCCTTTACGGTGAGTATTGAGGCTAGCCACGGAATTTCAACAGGAATTTCGGCTGCTGATCGTGCTCATACGGTGAAAGTAGCAGCTCATCCCAATGCAACATCTGCAGATATTATTATGCCAGGTCATGTTTTTCCTATTATGGCAAAAGAAGGTGGGGTTTTAAAAAGGGCTGGACACACAGAGGCCAGTGTAGATTTAGCTAAGCTTGCAGGGCTTCATCCAGCAGCTGTGATCTGCGAGGTGATGAATGACGATGGCACTATGGCGAGAATTCCAGATCTTGAAACTTTTGCCCAAAAACATGATATCAAGATTGGAACCATCGAGTCTCTTATAGAATACAGAATGGAACATGAAACTCTGATTCACGAAGAAGCCCATGCTCATTTGCCCAATATTTATGGAGATGGTTTTGAGGTGCGCGTTTTTAAAAGTGTTGTTGATAACCTTGAGCATGTTGCTTTAACTAAGGGGAATATTTCTGATGGAAGGCCTGTTTTATTACGAGTCCATTCCGAGTGTATGACAGGAGATGTTTTTGGAAGTTTAAGATGTGATTGTGGCCCGCAACTTCACAAAGCACTTGAGATGATCAACCAAGAGGGTCGTGGAGTTCTTCTTTACCTCAGGCAAGAGGGGCGCGGCATTGGACTTTTAAATAAAATTAAAGCCTACGGACTTCAAGAAAAAGGTCTTGATACGGTTGAAGCCAACCACCACCTTGGGTTTAAAGCAGATCATCGTAACTATGGTATTGGTGCACAAATTCTACGAGCCCTTGGAGTTCAAAAAATGCGTCTTATGACAAATAATCCATCCAAGCGAATTGGGTTAAAAGGTTATGGTCTTGAAATTGTCGAAGAAGTACCAATTGAAATTGCACCATCTAAAGAAAACATAGAGTACTTGCGAACAAAAAAAGAAAAAATGGGCCACAGGCTCACGATTCTTGATAACAAAAATCAACATTAGGAAAAAACATGTCTATTGCGATTGTCGTTTCTGATTTCAACCCAGAGGTAACGAGCCGGCTTCAAGAGGGGGCTCTTTCTTATCTTCAGGAGCACGACTATCCTGCAGTTCAAACATATCATGTCCCAGGAGCCTACGAAATTCCGCTTGCAGCAAAAGCTCTTTTGGAAACAAAAAAGGTGGATGCTGTGATCGCGTTAGGTGCTGTGATCAGAGGAGAAACCTCACATTATGATTATGTTTGCAATGCTGTTGAAAGAGGGTGTTCCCAATTGCAGCTCGAATTTACAAAACCCGTTGTGTTTGGTGTTTTAACCACAGAAAACGAAGAGCAAGCTTTTGATCGTTTGGGTGGAAAGTATGGTCATAAAGGGCGTGAGGCGGCCCAAACGGCTCTTCAGATGCTAGCTCTCCTCAAAGATATTAAAAAATAATGGTGGGTTCTTGTCTTTCTTGAGAATTTTCCATAAAGTCAAACACAGGTGAAAAAAGAAGAGTTAGATCCCATAGCCGAAAAAGAATTAGAGCGAAAGAAACGTCGTAAAGAAGTTCTTTTGGCCATTTCTTTAGGGGCTTTGTTTCTTGTTCTTACGTTTATCGAAGTTCGACTTACTTATCTCAGTCGAGACCTTCCCTTTTTACATTCCATTTTCTTTTTTGGTCTTGTGAACTTCAATATTGTTCTTCTCTTGTTTCTTGCCTTCCTTATTTTTAGAAACGTGGTTAAAAATTTTATTGAGCGCAGTGGAAAGATTATTGGGAGTTCCCTAAAGTCTAAGTTAATTGCAGCCTTTGTTACTTTTTCTTTTGTTCCTACGGTCCTTATGTTTTTCATTTCTGTTTTTTATATCAATTCAAGCTTTGATAAGTGGTTTAATATTAAAACGTCTGCAGTTCTTCGAGACTCCCTAGAGGTAACGGACGCCTATTATTTGCAGTCCAAACAAAAAAATTATCATTTTGCCTCAGAGATTGCGCGCGACATTGAAAAAAAACATTTAGGTCAGATTCAACGCGAGCTTAATATTTTACAAAAAAAGTATAGTCTTGATGTGGTTGAGTTTTATCCTTCTTTATTTGGAAACCGTATTGTGTTTGTGTCGGATAACAAAAAACTTCCGGAAGTTCCAAAGACATCCCTTGAATTTTTAGAAAAGGGAATTTCAAAAAATACAAATTCAAGTACGATTCATAACTTTCAAGAGGGAAGTCTTGTTCGAGTGATTGTACCCATAGACTACTACCCGGATGGAAGATCAAAAATCACAAAAGGAGCTCTTGTCATTTCGAGCTTTGTTCCCATCTCGCTCATTTCAAAAATGGATGATATTTCTTCGGCCTACGATAACTTTAGAGATGTCAATCTTCTTGTTTCGCCTATAAAAACAATATATCTGGTGATTTTGTGTCTCATGACCATGGTTATTTTATTGGGAGCGACATGGTTTGGTTTTTATCTTGCAAAGCAGCTTGCAACGCCACTCAACATTTTAGGTGAAGCCGCGGATCAGGTTGCGCAAGGGGTTTACCAGAAAGTTTCTCTTGAAACAGGCTCAGAAGAAATCAATCAATTGGTAAAAAACTTTAACCACATGACAGATTCCCTAGCCCAATCCAAAGAAGAGATTCTTGAGGTGAATAAAAACTTAAAATCAACCCTCGATATTTTAGATGAACATAATCGTTACATAGAAGTGATCCTTTCTAACGTTTCAACAGGTGTTATCTCTATTGACGATAAGGGGAATATCACGACCATGAACCCAAGAGCTGCAGAACTTATAAAGGTTCCTGCGGAACACTTTATTGGTAAAAATATTTTAGATTTGCTACAGGGAAGTTACAGAGAAACCTATATTCAAACTGTCCAACAAATGAAGATCAATCACCTGCGAACGATGCAAAAAGAGATCCGTATCCAGGTTCAAGAAGCTCCCCTGCTTATGAAGCTGACCATAACAATGCTCAAAGATGAAAAAGATAAAGATCTTGGACTCGTAATTGTATTTGATGACTTAACAGAACTTGTGAGTGCCCAGAGAGCAGCGGCCTGGCGCGAAGTTGCCAGAAGAATTGCTCATGAAATAAAAAATCCGCTAACTCCAATTAAGCTTTCGGCACAAAGGCTAGAAAAAAAGTTTGGTGCAGGAATCCAAGATCCGGCTTTTGCAGAATGTGTTCACATGATTATTCAACAAGTCGATGACCTTAAAAATCTTGTAAATGAGTTTACAAATTTTGCAAGGCTTCCACAAATTAACCCCAAAAAGGGGTCGCTCAACAAATTGATCCAAGAAACGTTGATTCTCTACTCAACAGGTCACAAGGAAAAAGAGTTTATTTTTTACCCGAATGAAAAAATTCCAGATTTTGAATTTGACAGCGATCAGATGAAGCGAGTTTTGACCAATCTTTTAGAAAATGCAATGGATGCCGTTATTGGACAAAGGGAAGCCAGAATAGAGATTATCACTCAGTATGACCCTCAGTTGAGTATCGTGAAATTAAGGGTTAAGGATAACGGAAGCGGTATTGATCCCGCTGTCAGAGATCGCATTTTTGAACCTTATTTTAGTACGAGAGAGCATGGAACAGGACTAGGGCTTGCCATTGTAAAAAGAATAATAGAAGATCACCACGGATTTATTCGAGCATTTTCGAGTGCTCCCCGTGGGACAGAGTTTGTTATAGAGTTACCTGTTGTGAGTTTAAAAGATAATAATACGGAGGAAAGTCGTGGCTATCAGAACAAAGCATAAAGTTTTAATCGTCGACGATGAAAAACCCATTTGTGATATTCTATCGGCATCACTTCTTGATGAAGGCTATGAAATCGAAGTTGCCAATAATGGAGAAAAGGCTCTTAAAGTTATGGAGACCTTTATGCCAGAAGTCATCCTTCTAGATATTTGGATGCCGGGAAAGCTTGACGGTATTGAGGTTTTGCAAGAGGCAAAACCAAAATTTCCAAATACAGAATTTATTATCATGTCAGGCCATGGAACAATAGAAACCGCTGTTAAAGCAACAAAGCTA
>JBDHWX010000133.1:0-5223 GCA_039810365.1 Bdellovibrionales bacterium
CATGGTTTCTTCTGGTTTAAAGTATCCACGATAAGCAAGAGTGGCATAGAGAGCTGGGACACCATGACCTTTAGATAAAACGAATCTGTCGCGATCTGTCCATTCAGGATTTTGTGGATCTAGATTCATTTCGTGAAAATAAAGAACCGTCATAATATCGATAGCAGAAAGGCTTCCGCCCGGATGACCCGATTTGGCCTCTGTTAACATTTCCAAAATAAGTTTTCTGCTTTTTGTAGCCTGGGATTGAAGTTGTTCGACAGATAATTTCATGGATTTTCCTGTGATTGTTTGCCTGTAATGTAAACAAATTCCTATGAATCAGCTTTGCCGTCAACACTTTGTTTGTTATTATCCTCTTATGAATACAACGCAAAATTTAAGAAATATTCCAAAAGTTGAACTCCACCGCCACCTTGAGGGAGCCTTACGTTTTTCCACCCTCGTTGAACTTGCAAAATCTGCAAAGCTTGATCTGCCCTATCATCATTTTAAAAAACTTCACGATAGCCTTGTTGTTCACAGTCCCTTAAAGGATCTAAAATCGGTACTGGATAAATTTTTTACCACTCAGTCTCTCTTTACCTCTGAAGAGGTTTGGGAGCGCATTGCTTTTGAGGCCTGCGAAGATGCTTTTAACGAAGGCGTTGTATTATTAGAACTTCGTTATTCTCCAGCTTTTGCTGCAATGAACCATCCCCAGATGACCTTTGAAAAAATTCATCGTGCTATTCTCCGTGGAACTGAGCGCGCAACAAAATCTTTTCCCATGGCCGTCGGATTTATTGGAATTCTTGGACGCATTATGAGCATTCCAGAAGCCTCTCGCGTTTGTGATTTTATTATCGAAAATAAATCTTCATTTGTAGCTCTTGATCTTGCCGATAACGAAGAGGGTTTTGATTGCAAACCCTTTGCGCCGTTATTTGAGAAAGCAAAAAATGCTGGACTTAAAATTACGGTTCATGCGGGCGAAGTTCCCAATGGGGCCTATGCCGTTAAAGATTCCATCGATTATCTTTTTGCCGATCGTATCGGCCACGGAATTCAAATTTATAAGCATCCTGAAATTATTCGTTATGTAAAAGAAAAAAATGTGACCCTTGAGATTTGTCCCCTGAGTAACTATCTCACCAATGCCGTTTCGAGTTTTCAGGAGCATCCTTTTCGAAAATTGATGACCGCTGGAGTTCGAGTAACAATTAACTCTGACGATCCAGGCATCTTTGGCTCTTCACTTTTAGATGATTACGAAATTTTAAGAACTTATCATGCGTTTCAACGAGAAGACTTCCAGCGCTGCAATCAAACAGCACTGGAAGCTTGCTTTATCCCACAAGAGATAAAAAATAAATTTTGGTCAAACTCTAGAAGCTAAAAAAGAGCTGAATAGAAGGAACAATGTTGGATTGCTTCAACTCTGGAGTTGCGGCTATCCCATTTTGTTTGTCATAAGTCCAACTACGATAACTTAAAAGTGGACCAAGGCCAAAACTACCAACATTAAAGACATAACCAAGGTCTACAGAAAAACCTTTGCCATCGTAATTTGTTCCACCAGCATCATATTTGGATTTTAGAAAATATGTACCTAAAATTTGCCAACCACTTGTGCTGATGTATCCAACTGTCGCACCATAAGACTTACGGTGATAGCTTGTCGAATTCATATCTCGATCGTCCATATCATAATTAAATCCTAAATAAAGGCCATCGGTTGTCAGATAACCCAATTTAAAATTTATAATTTGATATGTGCTTTCTGTTGTTGCCCCATGTTCTTCTTTATCTACAAAATAAAAAAGTGAGGGATTAAAAATAATTCCAGGGCCTGTGCCTGCTGCATGAGAAGGTCTGCTAACAAAAACCATCATTGCAACCGCAGCAATTATTAAAAAAACATTTTTCATTGCTTTCTCCTTGCGTGTCCGTTTTCAAAAATAATAACATGATCTGCAAAATTTGTTGCATCATTTTCATCATGGCTTACAACAAGACATGGAATTTTTTCTTCTCTAACAATTTCTTTAATGAGGTCTCGCAATTCTTTTTTAAGACGTTGGTCTAGTGCCGAAAAGGGTTCATCAAGCAGCAAAATTTTAGGTTTCCCAATAAGGGCTCTTAAAAGTGCAACTCGTTGTTTTTCTCCACCCGATAAAGTTTGTACTTTTTGATTGATCTTTTTTTCTAATCCAGAAACCTCTAACCATCGCTGAAGCTTTTTTCTATACGCTTCTGGGCTCAAATTTCTAGCCCTGGCATGAAACAAAATATTTTCTATAACTGTTAAATTAGAAAAGAGTTCTACAGATTGAAACACAACCCCAAGCCTTCTCTGTGGCGGAGGGAGAGCCGCAAGGTTTTCGCCTTGAAACTCCCATTCAAAATTATTTTTTTCTAATCCCATCAAACATCTTAAAAATGTTGTTTTGCCAATTCCAGAGGGTCCCTGCAGGAGAGTAATGCCCTGATCTGAAACTTCAAGAGTTTCAATGTTCAAAGAAAAATCGTCGTATTGAATATTAAGATTTTTGATATAAGACATATCTTAATCCGTTAAAAAAATAAAAAATCAAAATACCACATAAAAGTAAGATCATTTCATAAAATATGGCAAGATCTATGCGGTATTGCCCCGCAAGATTCTGTATAAATATTGCAAGGGTTTGCTCTTGTCCAAAGATCACACGGGTGATCGCAAATTCACCAAGCGTCCAAAAAGCGCCCAGCCCGCATAAGAAAAATATAGTATTTGATAATTGTGGAAAAATAATTTTAGAAAAAATCATCCACGAGCTAGCCCCCATAAGCTCTGCCGCCTCAATCTGTCCATCAATGGCATCAAGTTTTTCTTTGAGCTGATACCGATAGAGCATAGGAAAAAAATATCCTGCAAGCGCTAGAACTGTAAGAAATGCGGGCGATAACCCATAGTTAATTTTTAAAAGCATGTAACCCAGGCCAATCAAAATTGTACTTAACGGAATATAACCAAAAATAAATTTTGATAGCGTCTTATTCTGAAAGTTTAAAAGCATTATGACTGAAAAGATAAAAATAAAAAGACCAACAAACAAAGATATTTGGAGACTCATCAGCGTCTTTTTTAAAATTTCAAAATCAAATATAACTTTCTTATTTTTAAAAACCAAGACTAATGCAAAAAAATTTCCTGCAAAATAAATAACCCCCGGAATCAACAAAATCCCTAAAAAAATTTTTCCGCGCAAAAACCTGTCGGTTGTCAATGCCTGTACCCTTTTGTGAATAGGCACTTTGTAAATTAATAAAAGCAAAATTGCCACCAGACTTTCGCCAAAGGCAAGGGCCATTGCTGATTCGATTTTACCAGTCGTAAAAATTTGTTTGGATATGGCCGTTTCAATTGTTTGAAACTGTTGCCCTACCAAGAGAGGTATCGATAGACTTGTCCAGTACTGGACAAAGAAAAAAACAAATATTAAGAAAATCTCTATTTTAAAATTTTGGATAATCTTGAAAACAAACTGCAGAGAAGACGCTCCCTCAATATAACAAAGCTCTCCAATAAGAAGAGCCTTTTCTCTAAAAAGTGTGGCAAAGACCACGGCGGCAAGGCCGATTCCTGATAACGTATGAACCATCACAATTCCCCAGAGGCCAAAAGGGAATTGTTTTATCATTTGGAGTACGGCAAGAACAAAAAAAAGACTCGGTAAAAAACTAGGCAAGAGTATAAACCAAATCAATGTCCAAGACCGTTTTTGAACAAGCGAAAAACTTCCCAAAAAGCCGAAGATAAGAGTGAATGCCGTGCTGAGAAAAGCCTGACAAAAAGTATTAAGACTTAAAGAAAATAAATCTTGTGGAAGCTCAAAGTTTTTAAAATATGTCACAAGAACAAGATAAGGAAAAAACAAAGGCGCCAATAAAAAAAGGAGAAGGGCTCTCCTTACCATTTTATTTCCTTCCACTGGCGAAAGACTTCTTCTTTGGTCAAATGCGATTCGGATGTATCGAGTTTTATGTTTTTTACTATATCAAAAATTGTGTCGGTTTTCACATCATTCACAACAGGAAGCATAAAATTTTTGTTCATTACAACGGTCTGAGCATCTTTTGAAAATAGAAAATCAACAAATTGCTTGGCCAGTTCTTGATGTTTGGAGTTTTTCAAAATCCCAAAATATTCAACATGGTACGGGAGAGAATCTTTTGTCGGGATCACAAAGTAATCAAAATTATTTTCTTCTGTGCGGTGATATATGGGAGAGGTAATGTAGGAAAATACAAACTGTGCTTTTCCCTTTTGAAAAAGCCCATAACCAGCAGACCACGAAGGAGTAATGGTGAGGACACTCTCCTTGATAGCTTTAAAAAAATTTTGGGTTTTTTGCCCCCCCCATTTTGTCAGCATCCAACGAAACACAACAAATCCTGGCGTACTGGTTTGGGGATCAAAAAAAATAATTTTTGAATTTTTATCTAATCTTAATAGTTCTTCTAAAATTTTAGGCTCATAGCGCTTATCTGAGTGCCTGGCTATCAATGAGATGGGCGCCCAACTATAGGCCATTAAATTTTTTATTCTTTGATCTTTTTCTGGTAAATCATCATCCCAATCAAATTCTGGTAAATACGATAAAAATTCAATTTTTTCTTGAATTTCCTTTGCACTTTGTTCGTCTAAACCCAAAACAATATCGGCTGGGCCATTGCTTCCTTCAAGCATCAGTCGACTGCTGAGCAGCCCAGCCTCTCCGACATCAACAAACTGAATGTCAATACCATATTTTTTTTGAAATTGTTCGCGAAGTTCTTTTGCTGGGCCAAAAGAGCTTGCAAAAGAAGAGTATGTGTAAATCACAAGTTTTTGATGGCTTTGCCAATCAATACTATATTTATAATTAAAATAATAAAGTGCGAGTAAACAAAAAATAAGGAAAGGCAGTATTAATTTTTTCATTTACCACCAGAGACCCCGATTTCGTTTATAAAAATAATAATCAAGTCCAACGCAACGACCTGCGCCGGCAATGATGAGTGTGATCAGAATAGCAAAAAATACGGCATACAGCTGCTCTTCATAACCATACCAAATAAAGTGAAGACATATAAAAACACCAATAGTTGCAAAAAATCTAACAAAAAAACCAAGTATCAAGGAAAGTCCAACAAGAATTGATAAAATCAAAACCACCTGACTCACAAATGGCCAATAAGGAAAAAAAACATGTGTTGCCA
>JBDHWX010000134.1:0-5182 GCA_039810365.1 Bdellovibrionales bacterium
GTGTTGCCAAAGAAAAGGGTCGCTCACCGGAACTTAATGAGTTTTTACAAGAGCTTAATGAAAAACGAGAAGATAAACTAACGCTTGAAGATTTGAAGAGCCTTATTGGGAAAGGACAACTGATTCGTTCTATCGATGATCTTTTTGACTTAGCAAATAAGAAAAATGAAAAAAATATGAAAAAGGTTGTAGATCTTCGTATTTTTAATGATGAACGATTTAAGGCCATGTTGAAAGATCTTAAGGAAGGTGAAAGAATTGTGGTAACGTCTGCTGTTGCAGGAGCAAAGCCCAATGCTGATTTTATGGCAGCTCTTGAAACCTATTATCAGGCTCAAAGGGCGTCTCTTGTTGTTATGCCCATTGCCATGGAATCAACGGGTTTAAATGAATCTCTTATTAACAATCCTAAGATTCACGTACTTTTAAGTGAAATTGAAATGGGGCCAGATCTTGTTTTAAGCAATATTCCTTTAACAGCAAAACAGGTCAATGGTCTCACGGGTCTTTATGATAAAGGTAATGTGCGTGGGCAAACCATGATTATTGGAACAACTAAGGCAGAAGTTGCTCAAACGCCAGTGAGAGAAAATGCAACTTCTCCTCATTATTTATTTACGACGGGTTCTATTCACGACAAAAATATTTATCAAGGAGAAAAATATATTTCGGGAAGAACTGATTATATGTCAGAAAAGGATCACTTTACCGGAGCTCTTATTATAGAAAAAACCAATTCAGGAGGAGGTCTTGTGAATCTTCCAAAGGTTGGTTCTTTTAATTTTCGCCATATAGAGTTTATTCCAGAAAAACGTGGATTTATGGATCTTAATAAATTTTATACACCCGAAGGTGTTAAAACTATTCGCATTGAAAATATGGCTCTCGGAGATTCTCATGTTGCTCAAGCCGATCAACTTCTCATGAGCTCTTTGAGAAAAGTCATCCAAGAGATGAATCCAAAAAGTATCACTCTTGATGATCTTTTTGATGGGCAATCTATTTCTCATTATGAAAGAGATAAAATTGTGACCCTTGCGCAAAAATCTGCAAAGGGACAGCTGAGCCTGCAGTCTGAGCTTGATTTAACACTTGATTATTTGAAAGGGCTAATAGCGATTTCTCCAGCGGACACTGTTTTTCATATTGATTGTTCAAATCATAACGATTGGATTCCTCGTTATCTGCAATCTGGTGTTTGGACAAAAGAACCACAAAATTCAGTTATTGGAAGCGAACTCTTTAATGCTATGGCAAAAGGAGAAAATCCCTTAGCCCATTATTTTGCAAAAAAATTACCCAATGATATTTTATCAAGGGTTGTTTTCTGGGAAGATCATGAGTCATGGTGGATTGGCGATTCTCAGAGAAAACCAGGGCAGCCCGACCGTATGATTTTAGCTTCAGAACATGGTGATAAAGGTGCTAATGGTGCTAAGGGTTCTTTTAATTCCTTTGTGAAAGCCTCAAAGCGTATTTTGCAAAGGCATACTCATACCTACAGAAGAAGAAATGGTGCTGTGAATTTACCGACTCTGGGAGAAAACCCTGTTGCTTATTCGCAAGCTGGTTTTAGCAATTGGTCCCAAGGAATTGCTATTTCGGGCCCTAATGGAGAAACTCAAGTTTTGATTTATCATGATGGACAATGGTATCGCGATAATGATACAAAGCTTTCTCCAAAGTTTTTTCCAGAGGGATACCCATTTGCAAAACCGAACACCAAAGATAAAGGAGCAGCGCAAGTCGATCAGTGGTCAAGCTACAGTAATTAAGTTTGGTTTATTTTTTACTGTGCTGGTGATGTTTGCATCACCAGCTTTTGCCTCTATCCAAGTAGCCTTTATTAAACTCTATAACTCGCGTGGTGAGTTGATTCGTTTAGAAAAAGACAGTCCCTATGCCCATGTGGCCATTTCTTATGGTCGCATGTGGCTTCATGCACATCCTTTTCGTGGTGTTGAGCTGTTGTCGGATCAAGAGATGCGTCAGTGGGGAGAGATATCAGAAGTTATAGTTGTTTCAGCAACTCGAAGTTTAAGTTATGTCGAAATTCAAAAATATCTGGGTAGACCCTATGACAGAACTTATTCTTGGAATAATGGGGCATATTATTGTTCCGAACTTGTTGCTAAAATTTTAGGGATAAAGCCCCGCCCCATGTCTTTTGATCGGCAGTACTGGCCACCTTTTTTTGAAAAATATAATGGGCAATTGGGGGTTTCTCCTCGCCAGCTTCTGATGACGTTTCGGCCCCGCAGTTGCCAGCATTTGTTTTAAATAATAAAAAACTCTTAAATAAATTCTAAGAATTTTCATATTTACCTCTTATAAAAGCTAGGGACCTTGTTTATTGGCAAGTGACCAAAACTAGACTCAAGAAGGGGATTTAATAGCCGATAAAGACAGTTATGAAAACTTTAATTTCTTTATTTGGAATTTTATCTTTATCTCTTGTTATAGCTTGTGCAGGTCCCAAAGGTTCTTCAGGTGGTGGGGGGCTGACCCCTGGAGAAGGGCCCCTTGATGGTTGTGGCATCATGCGAGGAGAGGCTTGTGATTTGTTTCTTGCAATCAATGAGTATCGTGTTGCTTCTAGACTTTCGCCCTATTCTTCACTTAAGCAATGCATTCGGATGGCTCAAGAGCATGCAGAAGATATGGTAGCAAACGGTTACTTTGATCATAATAGTCCAAGGGAATCTTATCAACAAAGACTTACGCGTTATGGATTTGCAAGTGTGAGTGTTGGAGAAAGCCTTGCACGAGGATCAAAGTCTCCAGAGATTGTTTTAGACTTATTAAAAAAATCAACAGTGGACAATGGATATATGCTCTCAACAATTTTTAGTTCTGTGGGAGTTGGCTATCAAGATGGATACTGGACAATTTGCTACACAAATATGAAGTAATAGGTTTAAAATGCTCTTAAGAAGAGAAGAGTATGATAAAAGAAGCCATTCAATATTTTTTACAGCCATCAACAAGACATGCAAAAAGATTAGGGTATGCTTACGAGAGCGTTGCTATTCAATCACGCTATGAAAGACAAAAAGAAGCGTGGTTACCCCATGTCAAAAACTGTCATTCTTTTTTTAAAAAGCTTTCAGGAAATAGCATTGTCATTTTAGGAAGTGGGGCCTTAATAGATATTCCTATTGAAGAATTACAGAAACAATTTGAGAAAATTTATTTGGTTGATATTGTCCATCCAAGAAAAGTTTTAAAAGAGTTTAAAGATTCTCAAAGAGTAGAATGTATCACCCTTGATATAACAGGCCTTAACAAGATTTTGGGAAAAAAATTTAGTGAAAAACAAATTCTTGAAGTCTTAAGCAAGACGAATATTGAGGCTTTGCCAAAATCAGATGTTTTGGTCTCTTGTAATTTGCTTTCGCAGCTTCCCCTTAAGCCAGTTCATTATATTGCGAAAAATATTCCAAGTATTGATCAAAAATTTTTAAAAAAGAAAATTCAAAGGCAACATATAGAACTTCTAAAAGAATTTTCAGGAAGGCCTTTTGTTATTTCCGATGTTGAGCTTGCCTATCGAGATGCTTCAAATCATCTCGCCAATCGCCAAGATACTGTTCACGTCAAGATCCCATTAGAGAATGAAGAAGTCTGGTACTGGCAAATTGCGCCTCGTGGAGAAATTTCCTATAGTTATTCTGCGGATCTTAAGGTTTTAGCCGGGCAAATTAAAAAGTCTTAATCCATCTATGAGCTGTTTCAAGGTCACTTTTCTCTTTGGTTTTTTCTGCAAATTCAATGAGGAGAGAGGCAATATAAATACGGCTAAATAAAAAAGCAAAATGTCGTGCCTGAGACTGAATCGTTTCTTCATCTTTTTTCATAACTTCTTGAAAAGATTCAGAGACAGACTTCCAAATATTTTTTAAGTTATTTTGAAAAGTTTTATCTTTTAACTTATTAACTCGCTCTTGAAAATCTTGCTCAAATGCTCCATAGCCATTTTCTTTTTTAAAAGCACGAAGCATATCAAGGCTTAATACGTTGGTTGTGCCTTCCCAGATGGAAAGAACTTGGGCGTCTCTTAAGAGGCGAGGAATCTTTGTGTCTTCGATATAGCCAGCTCCACCAAAGCTTTCAACGACCTCTGTTGTGACATTGACAACGGACTTTCCGGTATAAAGTTTTACCATTGGAGTCAGAACTCTTAAAAGTTCTTGTTCGTGTTTGTTTGCTTTTTTGCACTCATCTTTTCCTAAAAGTGTGGTTGCTTTAAAGACAAAATGAAAGCAACCTCGCCATTCAAGATCCATATCATCTAGTGTTTTTTTATGTAATGGAAGATCGATTAATTTTTTACCAAAAGCTTTTCTTTTTTCTGCAAAATCACAGGCAAGGGCAATGCCCCTTCTCATTTGTGCCACAGAAGAAATGGCATTATAGATTCTCGTAATATTAAAGAGGGTTGAAATTTTTCGCACACCATTACCGGGATCCCCAACTAATTTTGCAGGGGTTCCATTAAGAGTGAGTTCGGCAGTGGGCATGGCACGGGTTCCGAGTTTGTCTTTAAGCCTTAGAACCTCGATATGATTCCACTTTGTACATTCTTTGTCTGTAAAAGTTTCGAGATAAAATAAACTTAAGCCACGCCCTCCATCGGTATCTCCTTCGATTCTGGCTAAAGTCATGGCCATTTGAGAAGTGGCGGCTGATGTGAACCACTTTGTGCCGTAGAGTGCGTAGCCATCTTTTGTTTTTTTAGCAATGGTCTCAGAGGGGCCAACATCAGATCCACCAATTTTTTCTGTCATCCATTGGCCTGACGTCCAAAAGGTTTGGGGATTGCGACTAATAAGATGTTGATAAGCTTTTTCTTTTAATTCTTCATCACCGAATACTTCAATGGCGCGTGCTGCACCATCGGTCATAGCTAAGGGGCAACTTGCAAGAGCACTTGAGGGATGAAAAAGATAAAGTAAACTCATTTGGTAGACTCTTGAAAATTCGTCGAACTCTCTTTCGTAAGCAGAAGCGACAATGCCATTTTGGCTTGCGTAGGCTTCATAATCTCTCCAAGCTCTGCACACTTTGATTTGGTCAATGCGTTTTCCCCATGAATCATATTGAACGAGAACTGGAGGCTGAGACTCCGCTTCGTCAACTAATTGGAGGAGCTTGGTTGCGGCATCTTCACCTACTTGATTTA
>JBDHWX010000135.1:0-5129 GCA_039810365.1 Bdellovibrionales bacterium
TCGATATCGATATTGGGATTGTGCAAAGGCATTCTTGTTATCAAAACGGCTTTTACCATTTGGGCAAGCGTATCCCACTCATCTTCTTCTTGCGTGACGGTTACGGTATTTTCAAAAAGATAAACTTGTTCCACCATCGGTAATTTTAAAAGTTCTTGGACCATCACCAAGTCCTGAGCCTGCTCTGGCGTTGTAAAAGTCGCCTTCCCTTCGTTCATTACGTTTTGACTTAAAACAAATTTCATGGATCTTGGATTGGGTGTATATTGTGGTGTAACCATTAGTTCTGACATATTTTTATCCTTTCAAAATACGAATGACCTTGCGGAGTGATTGTACAAAATGTTCAATTTCTTTTTCTGTATTGTACATACCAAAAGAAGCCCTAATTGTTCCCGAAACCTCAAGCCTTCTCATAAGTGGTTGCGTACAATGATGCCCACAGCGGACTGCCACTCCTTCTTGATCCAAGAGCGTTCCAATATCACTAGGATGCAGCCCCGGAACAAAAAATGAAATAATCGGATCCTTGTTTTTAGAAATTCCAAAAACTTGCACTTCTTTTTCATGCGCCAAAAGTGTTTGTGCGTGATCTGTTAACCTTTTTTCGTGTTGTACGACAGCTTCCATATCGAGGGTGCTCATAAAATCAATTGCTGCACCAAAGGCGATTACGCCGGCAATATCAGGTGTTCCCGCCTCGAACCGAAATGGTGATTTTAAATATGTTGTTTGTAAAAAACTCACTTCGTCTATCATGCCACCGCCACCATAAACCGGAGGCATTTGATCAAGCTGCTCTGAGCGACCGTATAAAACTCCAACACCCGTTGGACCATACAACTTGTGTGCAGAAAATGCCAAAAAATCACAATTTAATTTTTGTACATTTATTTTTTGGTGGGGAATTGCCTGGGCCGCATCCAATGCTACTTTTGCTCCGACATCATGGGCCAACTTTATTATTTCTTCAACCGGCAAAATGATTCCCAAGGCATTTGAAACCATTGTGATCGAAACAAGTTTAGTTTTACGACTTAAATTCTCTTTAAAATTATCAAGATCAATTTTGCCATGAATATTCACAGTAAACGTCTTTAATTGACAGCCCATGTCCTCACACAACATCTGCCAGGGAACAATGTTAGAATGATGTTCTATATCAGAAATTAAAATTTCATCGCCGGGGCGAAGAAACGCTTTGCCAAAACTTCTGGCGAGAAGATTAAGAGAGTCCGTTGTCCCCCTTGTAAAGATAATTTCTGATTCGTCTTGAGCGCCAATATAATTTTGAACCTGCTTACGAACTCGTTCAAAATTTTCTGTCGCCTGATCACTTAAAAAATGAAGTCCGCGGTGAACATTAGAGGCTTCGTAAAGATAGTGGTGAGAAATTCGATCGGCAACAGCTTTAGGCTTAAGTGCTGTTGCTGCGGTATCAAAATAAATAAAGTCTTTGCCGTGAACTTTTTGTTGGAGAGCCGGAAAACTTTCTCGTATTTTTTGCACTTCAAACATCAAGCCCCCTTTGAATAAAATCCTGGGCCTGTTGATGTAAATAATTTATCGGAAGACTTGCTAAAACTTCTTTTGCATAGCCCCCACATAAAATCTTTTTTGCTCGCCCTGGAGAAATACAACGGCTTTCAAGATAAAATTTTTCATCAGGATTCATCTGTCCCGTTGCAGATCCATGAGTTGCCTTCACATCATCTGCAAAGACATCAATTTGAGGCCTTGTATCAACACGAGCTTTTCGGCCAATAAGTAAATTTTTATTTAATTGGTCAGAATCTGTAAGTTGAGCCTCTCGCTCAATTCTCACATTACCTTTAAAAACATAGTGAGACTCACCATTTAAAATAGACTTAAATAACTGACGGCTCGTACTCGCTGGGGCCACATGATGAATCTCAATATTATGATCCATCTCTCTTTTGTTATTTAAAAGTGCAAGCCCCCTTAAATCAGTATTGGCTTGTTTTCCTAAAATCTCAACATGGATATTACTTCTTAAAAGTTGTGACCCATAACCAAGACTGAGCATCCTAAGGGTCGAAGAATCCTTTTGTTCAAAGTAGTTGTTGTCGACTTGGGAGCTGATCTCACTATTCTGATAGAATTTGTAGAAATTAAGTCTTGAAAACGGACTTAAGAAGCCAGAAAAAGAAGAATTAAACCACGTTCTTTCCTTTGAAAGAAACGTTTCACAAAAATTTAACGCAGAATCTTCTTCCATTTGTATTAAAATTACGGGATTTGCAAAAACATTTTCAGAATCCACAATATGTTCCACAACAATCGGGATTTCTATGTTGGCTTTAGCAAGAACTTTTAAAAAAAGTCCTCTATTTAAAAAGGCATGATTGAGATGCCAAAAGGGATCTGTTTTTTGTATCTGTAGTTTACTATTTCTAAAAAATGCTTCTGCTTCCAAAATTTCAATGGAATAAGCACTAAGTGCTAGTTTAATATCTTCGAGATCAAAAACACCATTATAAGAAAATATTTTAATAAAATCTTGAGAAATAATAGTTTTAGGAATCTTGGACATTCCCTTTACGTGCCAATTATTTTGTAAAGACTTAAGCGATGTATACTTCCAATCCTCATGATGCCTGGTCGGAAGACCCAGAGCCTCAAAGCGCTCAAAAGCAGCAAGACGACCCTCTGGACAACTTAAGTTATCAATAAATTTTGTAAATAAATTTTTAATATCTAAATTTTCATTCATGTATTTCTCTACTGCATATTGCCGATAAGCCAGTCGTAGCCTTCTTTTTCTAATTTGAGGGCTAGTTCTTTTGTTCCCGACTTAATAATCTTACCTTTATAAAGAACGTGTACAAAATCAGGAACGATATAATCCAAAAGTCTTTGGTAATGGGTAATCATCACAACAGCATTTTGAGAGTTTTTATATTTATTAACACCATTGGAAACAATTTTGAGCGCATCGATATCAAGGCCCGAATCTGTTTCATCTAAAAGCGCAAGCCTTGGGCTTAAAACCAATAATTGCAAGATTTCATTTTTCTTCTTCTCTCCGCCAGAAAATCCTTCGTTAACAGAGCGATCTAAAAATGACGTATCCATTTCGACGATGGCACATTTTTTTTCTACAAACTTTCGAAAGTCTTTTTCGTTCATTTCCTCAACACCTTGATGCTTACAAATTTCATTAAATGCCTGGTGCAAAAGATTAAAGTTGGTAACGCCAGGAACTTCTATCGGATATTGAAACGCTAGAAAAATTCCCTCGCGAGCTCTTTCGTAAGCTGCCATTTCCAAAAGATTTTTCTTCTTTAAGTTCACATCTAGCTCAACTCGTCCCTCTGTAACCGCATAATCGGGATGTCCTGCAATGACTTTTGCCAACGTGCTCTTGCCTGATCCATTGGGGCCCATAATGGCATGAACCTCTCCGGCGTTAACTTTAAGATCCAGTCCTTTTAAAATCTCATTGTTCTCTATAACCGCTCTTAGGTTTGAAATTTCTAACATTTTTTCCTCTTATCTTTTTTATCCAACAGAATTTTCTAGCTTCATTTCTATCAATTTCACCGCCTCAACAGAAAATTCGAGAGGCAACTGCTTAAAAACATCTTTACAAAAACCATTTACCAATAAGGAAATTGCTTTTTCTGGGTCTATTCCTCGACTCTGCAAATAAAACAATTGATCCGCACTCAGCTTTGATGTCGAAGCCTCGTGCTCCACTGTTGCCGTGTTATTTTTAATCTCAATATAAGGATATGTGTGAGCGCCGCAATTATTTTCAACCAGCATCGAGTCACATTGTGAGTAGTTTCTTGCATTTTCTGCTGAAGGCATAACCTTCACAAGACCACGATACACATTGCGTGAGTCATCAAGAGAAATTCCCTTTGATATAATTGTACTCTTTGTGTTTTTTCCGATATGAATCATTTTTGTGCCCGTATCGGCCTGCATTTTTCCATTGGTCAAAGCAACAGAGTAAAAAGCGCCCACAGAATTATCACCCTTGAGAATACAACTTGGATATTTCCAAGTAATCGCAGCCCCCGCCTCCACTTGCGTCCAAGAAATTTTAGATCCAACACCTTCGCAAAGACCGCGCTTGGTAACAAAGTTATAGACACCGCCACGACCTTCTTTGTCGCCGGTATACCAATTTTGAACAGTAGAATATTTTATTTCGGCATGATCATGACAAAAAATTTCAACAACGGCTGCATGAAGCTGATTGGAGTCAAATTTTGGCGCTGTACAGCCCTCAAGATAATTGGCATAGCTGCCCTCTTCTGCAATGATCAATGTTCTTTCAAATTGTCCCGACTCTTGATTATTAATTCTAAAATATGTTGAAAGATCTAACGGACTACGAACTCCCTTGGGGATATAGACAAAAGAGCCATCGGTAAAAACAGCCGTATTGAGGGCAGCAAAAAAGTTATCGGTGTAAGGGACAACTTTTCCAAAATATTTTTGTATGAGTTCTGGGTGGTGACGAATCGCCTCTGACATGGAACAAAAAATAATCCCGTGTTCTTTGAGAAGATCTTGGTGGGTTGTTCCCACAGAAACAGAGTCAAATACCGCATCCACCGCAACTCCCGAAATTCTTTTTTGTTCGGCTAGAGGAATTCCAAGCTTTTCAAATGTCTTGAGTAACTCGGGATCCAATTCGTCTAAGGATTTTTTTGCCTCTGGTTTTTTCTTGGGAGCTGAATAATAGCGAATGTCCTGATAATCTATTGGTGGATAAGTAACGTTCGCCCACTTTGGCTCTTTCATTGTCAGCCAATAACGATATGCTCTTAAGCGGTAATCCAACATAAAATCTGGCTCTTCTTTTTTCTTGTGAATCTGGCGAATCACATCTTCATTCAAACCTTTTTTTAGCTCATCAACTTCGATTTGAGTTTGAAACCCATATTTGTATTCATTTTGAGAAAGATCATTTACTTGTGACGTATTGGCTGCCGACATTATCTCACCTCCATTATTACTTGGTGAGAATCTTTTGGCATTGGCATTGCTTGATATGCCTGTGCCCCAACAAGTTCAGAAACTTTTATTGTTTTATAAAACTCAATCACTTTTTGATTAAACAGTTGAAGCGGGGACATAATATTGCAAGAGTC
>JBDHWX010000136.1:0-5107 GCA_039810365.1 Bdellovibrionales bacterium
TACGGCATTTTATTAACCTACTTTTTTGATCTCAGATTTGCTGTTCAATTTAGTTACATCGTTGCTCAACATAATTTTGACTTTACCGTTAACCATCAAGAGTACTCCGGAACCCTTGGGGTCAACACCCTTTCTTTTGACGTTAAATATTACTTAAACGTACAAAACGTTACCAAAGGTTTAGCAGACTTTAACCCCTATCTTTTTGGTGGCTTTTCTCAGATAAGCCGTGAGCAAAAAACTGACGGGCAAATTGAAATCACAAAAGATTCGGCCTTTGGTTTTCAGATCGGTATTGGTACAGAATTCCCGATGATGAAAAATAAACTGCATCTTGGGCTTGAAGCACTTTATCAATACGTTAATTTTAGTGGCGAAGGAAATTACCTTGTCGTAAACAACACAAAAACCAATACTAAGCCAAGTGGTGATGTAATTCGTATGCAAGCTATTCTTGGTTTTAATTTCTAAACTTTTTGTGGCAAAAGTGAAAGTATAATGGCCACGATCAAAACCCCTGGAACTACCCAACGAATTAAAAAACTCCAATTTTGATAGAGTTTATCAGAATCAATTTCATTTTCGTTAATAAAAAGTTTTTCCTTTATCTTTTTATTCATTCCCCATCCCACAGCAAGACTCATTCCCAAAACAATAAGCGGCAACATGGTGTCGACTAAAAAACTATCATAAAGCCTTAAAATATCTTTATGAAAGAATTCAACATCTTTTAAAACCGTACTTGAAAGAGACGGTGGAAGCGCTAATAAAAAAGCTACACCTCCCATAATAAAAGAAGATTTTTTTCGCGGCATTTTTTTTCTATCTATAAGATTGGCGACACTTGTTTCTAATAACATAATGCTGGCTCCAAGGGCAGCAAGATAAAGACACAAGAAAAAGACAATACCAAAAATTTTACCAAGACCAATTTTTTCAAACAATATCGGCAAACTATTAAATAAAATAGCAGGTCCCAAATCTTCAATATGGGCCGAAGTAAAAACGATAGGAAAAATAAGAGATCCAGAAAACAAAGAAACCGTAATATCAAGGATTGCCAAGCGAAATCCTGTTCTTGGAACATAGGACTCCTCTTTGAGATAGCTTCCAAATACCACCATGGCTCCCATACCCACACTCAAAGTAAAAAAGACGTGACCCAAAACTTTTAACAATGTATCTTTTGTAAAGTAAGAAAAATTTGGATAAAACAAATAACGAATGGCATCTCGAGCACCCGGTAGCGACAAAGATTTATAAACAAGATAAATCATAAGAATCGCAAAAAATGGCATGATAAGAGACGATATTTTTTCAATTCCCTCTTTTAATCCTTGAGAAACAACCAAAATTGTAATTAAAATATGAACACTTACTAGCCCTACTTGCATCCAACCATTTTTCATAAGAGTTTCAAAAAGAGTTAGGGAAAGGGGCGCATCCGTAATAATTTTTGCTGTATATTGCATCAAAAAAAACAAAACCCAACCACAAATCACAGCATAAAAAGCAAGCAGAGCAAGGCTTACAAAGTTTGCCAAAATTCCTACAACCGACCAAATTTCATTTTTCTTAATCCATGCATGAGAACTTTCTTTTGAGATTTGTTCCGTTGCGACCACAACACTTTGACGATAAGCTTTACCCAACATTAATTCTGCAACGACAATAGGTAATCCTAGTGCGAGCGCACATAAAATGTAAATAAGAACAAACGCTCCCCCACCATTAGAATTGACGACATAAGGAAACCTCCACATGTTACCAAGACTAAAAGCAGACCCAACTGTGGCAAGATAAACGGCATATCTTGTGCTCCAAGCACCTCTTCTCATCATTCTGCGTGCTGTCCTTTCATTGCAAAAATACGTACGGGAACCCCTTCCAAAGACCACTCTTCTTTAATCTGCTTCATTAAAAATCGGCGATAAGAGGGATCCACACCCTCTGGGTGATTAGCAAAAGCAATAAAACTTGGTGGGGTTTGATTTGTTTGTGTGAGATAATAAAACTTAACATTTTGTGATCGATAAACTGGCGACGGAGCCTTACGAATCACCTGAGTAAAAAATCGGTTGAGTTCACCAGTTGTAATGCGAATATTGACCTTTTTCCAAAGGTCATCAATTTTTTCAAAAAGTGATTTGATTCCAGATCCAGTGATAGCACTCGTATAGACAACAGGAATATCTTCATAAAAGTGAAAAGCCTTTTTCAATTGTTCTTTAAATTTTTCACGAAACCGTTCAATGTTTTTCTGGGCTTCATCAATCTTATTTGCAACCAAGATGACTGTTTTATGAGCCTCTTGGATTTCGCGCAAAATCTTAGCATCCTGCTCAGTGGGCCCTTCATGCACATCCACCATCAACAAAATAACATCGGCTCGAGGTATGGCATCTTTCGTTTTAAAACTTGCAAGGATTTCAATATCGTCTTGTCTTTTTGCTTTTTTTCTTAATCCGGCAGTGTCGATAATTTTATATTTTTTCCCATCTTTTTCAAAATGAATATCAATGGCATCAACTGTTGTTCCCGCCATGGGAGAAACGATCATACGGTTTTCCCCAATCAATCGATTGACAAGAGAACTTTTGCCAACATTAGGCTTTCCTAAAATGGCCAAAGTCATTTCTGCTTCTTGTGGAGCCATGAATTTTTGCGGCAGGCTTTTTAAAACCCAGTCTAAAGCATCCGATATACCTTGTCGCCTTTCAAAGCTACAAGCAATCAGCTGGGTATCCAATTCATAAAACTCTGCAAGCATCAAATCAATATCTGATTCCTTATCAATTTTATTGACTAAGATTTGGTAAGGCCTTCCCGATTTTTGAACAAGCCTTAAAAGACTTTCATCTTCTGGCATCACACCTGACTTTGCATCTGTTACAACAAAAACAAGATCACTCATCCGAAGAGCATCTTCCACTTTTTGACGAATAAGTTGCGGCATCAAATCATTTGAATCCGTAACGCCACCTGTATCCACAACTTCAAATTCCTGGCCCCTCCACTCACACTTTCCAAATTGAAGATCGCGAGTGACACCTGGTCTGTTTTTTATAATCGCCGAGCGGGATCGGGTAAGAATATTAAAGAGTGTCGACTTACCAACATTTGGACGTCCAACAATGGCAACTCGGTTATGATTGGACGACATATCCCAACTCCTTAAGAGTGTTTGGATCCTTAAACCACTTCTTTTTTATCTTAACATGAAGCTCAAGATAAACCTTATGCCCTACTATTTTTTCGATATCTTGTCTTGCTGCAATTCCTATCTTTTTTACAGTTTGAGCACCTTGACCAACAACAATTTTTCTTTGGTTATCTTTTTCTACAATAATATCTGCAAATATTTTTGTAAGCGTCGAACCTTCTTCATAATTTCTGACCTGTACCGCAAGCTGATAGGGGATTTCTTCAAATAAATTTTCAAAACATTTTTCTCGAACGATCTCCCCACAAATATCTCTGATATTCTCTGTTGTAATCATCTCTTCTTCGTAGAGTGGTGCAGGGCTTGCTGGTAACATCTCCTTAAGTAAGGTAAATACTTTCTTTTGTGTTTCGTCTGGGTTTGTGAGTGCTGAAATTTCTTGATACGGAATATTCAAATTTTCTAATTTTGTTTTAAGTGTTGTCACCCGATTCTTATGTCCTAAATCCGTCTTTGTAATGATCGCTGCCAATCTCTTTGAAGTCTTGATTGCAAAATTAATTAACTCTTCAAGGGGTTCAACTTCTTCAGAATCAACATTGAGAACTAACAAGACCACGTCGCTTCTCTTTAAGGCGTCTCTGAGTTCTGCTTGTAGATATTGATTCAACCCTTGATCACTATTTATAAAACCCGGCGCATCTACTAATATTGCCTGAAACTCGTCTGTTGTCACGATTCCATTAATTCTTTTTCTTGTCGTTTGAGGCTTGTTGGTGACAATTGATATCTTTTCACCAACAAGGCAATTTGTTAAAGTGCTCTTTCCTGCATTGGGACTCCCAAGAAGTGTAGCAAACCCTGCTTTATAACTCATTTTTTTCCTCCAAGACCTTTTGTGCTGCATTTTGTTCAGCAGATTTTTTATTTTTTCCAGTGGCTATGGCCAAAACTTTTCCATTTATTAAAACTTCTATTTCAAATATTTTTTGATGTTCCGGACCTTCACTTTTAACTAGCCGATATTGAGGTGTTATATGATATTTCTTTTGAATAACTTCTTGCAGATGCGTTTTATAATCTTCAAACTCTGTAATTCCATTTAATATTCTATCAATTCTTTCTGAAAAGAAGCTTTTCAATATGGTTTTGACAACCACAAAGCCACCGTCTAAGTAAATCGCACCAAGTAATGCCTCAAAGGCCGAGGCAAGGATTCTTGAGTTTCTTTGTAAGTCTTTTTCAAATCGTCCTAGCTGAATATATTTATCTAGGCCAAGCTCCATTGAGATTTCACAAAGTGCTGTTTCGTTAACCAAAGAAGCGCGCTTTTTTGTAAGATCTCCCTCTGTGTCCTTGGGAAAAGCTTGCATCAAAAGATCACTTAAAATCAGATCTAAAACAGCATCTCCTAAAAACTCAAGACGCTCGTTGCTCTCTAAAAGTCTTTCCTTTTGTCCATTAAAAACAGATTTATGGGTAAAGGCTTGAACCAATAAGCGAAAATCTTGAAAAGTGTAACCCAAATGGGTTTGCAATTCTGAAAAGGTCATCAAGGGCTCCATGCCGATACCGGCACCCAATTTTGTTATCTATTTACCAAAGACCAACTCATGGAGCAAGGCGTTTTGTGCGTAAAGTTAAATTTCAACGGCTTTTAAGAACCCATCCATTCGCGATGAGTTACTCTGATCATAACCTGTTATTCTCACAGCAATTTCCTGACCAACAAATTCATCTCTATTTTTGTTTGTAGTAAAATCTACAGGCCAATAATCTCGTGAAAGCCCAACAGCGCCATGGGCTGGCTTTTTTAAAATCATGACCTTTTTGGTTGTACCAATTTGTTCAACCGCTGCCAGCGAATATCTTTCTCGAGAAAGCTCTCTGAGTTGCTGAGCACGATAATGGATCAAATGATTTGGGACCTTTGGCGTAATATTT
>JBDHWX010000137.1:0-5065 GCA_039810365.1 Bdellovibrionales bacterium
AGACCACTGATTAAAAGCTAAAATAGATTTCTCTCGAATAAAATTCTCGTATCAAATCAACAGCCTCATTGCCATGGCGATCCACAAGGATCTGAATCGTTTGTATATCAAAATGTGTGTTTTTTTTGATTTCAGTAACGCTTTGTTGGGCCTTTAAAAAAGTTTCTGGCGTCACCTTCGGGTTGATGGGTACATGGGTCTTGTTTTTCGCATATCTTTTTTGTTCTTCTTTTGAAAAATAATTTTTTAAAATTTTTTGTATCGCCTGTTCGGCCATAAGACGATAGGTTGTGTATTTTCCACCAGCCACAAATGTCATATTGCGCGGATCACAGATAATCACGTGTTCACGGCTCGTTTTGCTCTCTGTTGACGCTCCATCGTGAACCAAGGGGCGCACTCCCGCATAGGAGGCCACAATATCTTCTTCTTTTAAATTTGCACCGGGAAAATACTGACTCACAATTTTAAGTAAATACGAAACATCTTCTTTTTTGGCGTAAACGGCTGTGGGATCACCAGAAAAATCTGTATCAGTTGTGCCAATAATAATCATTTCGTGTCTTGGGATTCCAAAAATAATTCTTTTGTCAGAATCCGTTGCCATAACAACAGCACATGGCAAGTTTAATCTTTTTCGATCTAGTGTTATATGAATCCCTTTTGACGGCCTTAAAATCTTTTTCCACTTATGCAAAAGATTTTCGCCAAGAAGATCCGTCCACGGTCCTCCTGCAGAAATAAAATGTTTGGCTCGAAGAGTGAATTTTTGCTTTGTTATTTGATCAACACAGTGAATAGCTCTAACCTGGTTGTTCTGCATTTCGCTTGATTCTGCTTTAACATAACTTACGAGATCTGCTCCTAAGCTATTTGCGGATCTCAGGGTTTCAATAACAAGCCTGTCGTCATCCATATAAGCATCTGAATAAACGTAAGAGCCTTTTAGATCATGAGATTCTAAGATTGGCATTCGCTCCAAAGACTTTTTAGGATTGAGGCGCTCGTGAAGTTTGGGTGCTCGAAAAAGAGATAAAACATCGTACAGCCACATGCCAAGACCCATCTTAAACATTCCAACGCGACTGTTCTTATAAACTGGCAACAAAAATCTTAATGGGTGCACAAGGTGTGGGGCAATTTCAAATAAAACTTTTCTTTCGGAAAGTGCCTCAAATACAAGGTGAAACTCTAAATTTTCAAGATAACGAATCCCTCCATGAATAAGCTTTGAAGACCTTGAGCTTGTTCCAGACGCAAAATCCGAGGCTTCAATAAGGGCCACCTTCATTCCGCGACTGGCGGCATCTCTTGCCATGCCCGCTCCCGTAATGCCTCCGCCAATAATTGCAATGTCGTATTGTGAGACTACCATTTTTTTTATTTTTTCATTACGATCAAGAAAAGAAAATTTCATAAAGGACTCATTTTTGTTGTGTGAATTTCTAAATAGTTTTGATTTTCTCTTACAATTTTATACGGCATCTGAATTTTTTCAAAATCCTTATTTTTATTAAATAAAATTCTTTGGAGATATTTTTCTTTAGCATATTTGTATGCAAATTCCACAAGTGCTAAAAAGTTTTCGGGTGTCGTGCATCCGATATGTTCAACCCATAATGTTTGTGTGTAGGTTTCCATATAAATAAGAGGTTGTGCTAAGAAATAACCACAAAAATTTTGGCTTTCATCCCACATTCCAATACACCAGCCCGTTTTGAGATAAAATTCCAGAGATTCCTCACGCCAAGAGGCATTCCAAGAAATCGTCATCTGCTCTACTTCATTAAGATGTGAAAGTTTTGCTTTTTCAAAACTCTGAATTAACGGAATCTCTTGTTGGCCAATAACTTTAAAATTTGACATGATTTTAACTCATCTATAGCTTGTCTCTTATGAAGACGCAATTTAAAGATTTTTCAGAGAGCCTTTGGACTACAATTTTTAATCAAGTCCAAAGCGCCATTCAAGCTCCCGCTCCCCATTACGCGGTTTTTGATGCTGATGGTACCCTTTGGGATAATGATGCCGGCAACAGTTTTTTTAACTATGAAATCGAAAATAAGCTTATCCCCCTGCCGCAAGATCCTTGGCGGCATGTTTATGCACTCAAAGAGATCGACACGCTCCAGGCTTTTTTGTGGTTGGCACAGATACATAAAGGGGTTCCGATTCAAAAAGTACGCACCTGGGCCAAAGAGGCTCTTCAAAAAAGTGGACCCATTGTTTTTTTCCCAGCCATAAAAAAACTTATTTCTTACCTTCAAAAAAATAACGTTGAGATTTTTGTTGTTACAGCCTCTGTTCAATGGGCTGTTGAGCCTTGTGTGGAGCTTTTGGGGATTCCTCCAAAAAATGTCGTTGGCGTTAAAACAAAAATTGAAAATGGGATTATAACAGATATCCAAGACGGATTTGTCACTTATCAGGAAAATAAACTTAAGGCACTTTTAGAAAGAACTCATGGTAAAAAGCCTCTCTTGGCCTGCGGCAATACCATGGGAGATTTTTGGTTATTGGATTCTGCAACCCACGTCAAACTTGCCGTACGAACCGAAAGCGACGAGTTGCACTTTAAAGATCAAAATATCAAAAAACAAGAAGAGCATCTTTATCAAGAAGCCTGTGAGCGAGGCTGGCTCACTCACAACTTTCTTTAAAATTATCCCATAATATCTTCGATATCAGAAACTTCTTTTGGCGCAAGTGTTGTCATATTTTCGCATCCATTTTTTGTAACTACGACATTATCTTCTATGCGAACTCCAAGACCACGAAGTTCTTTGGGTGCAGATTGATCGTCTTGTGGAACATAAAGTCCTGGCTCAACCGTAAAGATCATACCTGGCTCGAGCATACGGGGCTCTCCTCGAACTTTATAAAGGCCAGCATCGTGAACATCCATACCAAGCCAGTGACCGACTCCGTGAGGATAATATTTTTTATGACTTTGGTTTTTGATATTTTCTTCTTTAGAACCCTTAAGAAGTTTTAAATCTATCATAGCTTCTGCTAACATTTCGGCTGCACGATCATGCAAACTCTGAAACGTAATTCCTGGTTTAACAAGACTTACAATTTCTTTTTGTACGCGCAACACGTGGTTATAAAATTCTTTTTGAGCTGATGTGAACTTACCATTAACAGGAAACGTTCTTGTAATATCACCAGAAAAATAATTGTACTCACCGCCAGCATCAATCAAAAGGAGATCTCCATCCTTGCATGGCTGATCATTAAAAACATAGTGAAGGGTGGTCGCATTGTTTCCAGAGGCGATGATCGAACCATAACCCATTCGAGGCGACATATTGTAACGAAATTGATATTGAATATAGGCATCAACTTGGCGCTCGTTAAGGCCAGGCTTTACAAACTTCATGGTTTCTGCGTGGGCCTTGGCTGTTATTTCACAAGCCTTTTTTTGCCATTCAATTTCTGCAGCATCTTTAATTAAACGAAACTCGCCCAAAAACTCTGCGCTATCTAAGATCCCAACATTGCCGCGTCCCGACCGACCCGTTAAAGCTTTAGAAGCTTCGATGGCATGAAGCATGACTTTGTCATTATAGGGTTGTTGATTAAGTCTAAAATAAACATTTTTTACTGATCCCAAAAGTTCGGGTAATTTTTTTTCAAGGTCTTCTTTTACATAGACCTCATCGGCACCGTAATATTTTTTTGTGCCATCGGGCCCATAACGGAAGCCGTCCCAAGTTTCTCGTAAAGGATCTCTTGGCCTTACAAAAAGAACATACTCTGGTTTTTGACTCGGACGATAAACACAAACAGATTCTGGCTCTTCAAAGCCTGTCACATAAAAAAAGTTTGTGTCTTGTCGGTATTCATAAAAAGAATCATGGTTGCGTAAAAACTCCGGGTTTGAAAAAAGCACAAGGGCTGAATCCGCTTCCATATGTTGGGCCAATTTTTCACGGCGCTTTTTAAAAATTTGCATATCATAAGCAGGTGTACGAGACATTTTTCCTCCAAATATTAAAAACCAAATTTTTGTGACAAGATCTCTGTTGCTTTTTGACCAGCTTGATCTCCGGCCTGAATAAACTCCCTTCGAGACGAGAAATCAAGGATACTTTTTTGAATTGGAATATCCACAACCTGATGAACATATTTTCGGTACTGACCTGTGATCCTTAGCATCTGAGACCATAAAATTTTTGTTTCCTCGTTGACCTTTGCTCCAGCCAAGGGGTTTGACGTCCCCAAAAAATCAACCAGAATAATATAATTTATTCCCTGTTGGGACATTTGTTCGATCATGCGAGAAAGCCCAAGCGGTGAGGCGACCCAGCCTTGATTGGCCGCCAAAACAGGGGGGTAGTCCATGCAAAGCCCGAGCGTTTCTTGATATAGCCCCTTTGTTACAACAAGCCCTCTTTGGTTATGAATATTTTCGGCAGCACAAGAAAATGAAATTTGTGCTTGCTCAATTTTGCGGTTTCCAAAAAAGCCGGTTAAATATTTTTTAAATTCTAAAAATTTTAAAGGCTCAACCTTAGAAGACAAGAATTTTGTTTGAATAATCCCATCGGGAATCTTCATGGCTTCCCACTCTACCCCATTGGCCTTGCCGTTAAGAGAGTAAAGAGAGGCCATAAGAGCCCCCCATTCAATGCCGCCAATTGATTGAACGGGAATTCTTGCTTTTTCAAAAGCCCTTAAAACTCCAATTGCAGCATAGGTCCGAGCTCCCCCTGGGCCTAAAATAATCCCAATTTTAGGAAGTGGCGTATTGGGTGCCGGTAACATTGGTTGTGTTTCTGAATTTGGGAGATCGTTTATCACAGGAATATTGGTATGGGGATATGTCTGTTGATTTTGTGGTTCTTGTCTTCTTTGAACCGCACTACAGCTAACAAATAAAACAGCACTCATTAAAAGAAATATTTTTTTCATAAGCTTTCCTTACCTCAACCGCTCTTGATTGTAACGAGCAAGACCTGCAAAAAAATCAGAACTTGGTAGCGCCTCAAGTGCTTTGAACATTTGTCTGGTTAAATCTTTTAAAAGTTCTTGTGCCTTTTTAAGCCCAATAAGAGTTACA
>JBDHWX010000138.1:0-5009 GCA_039810365.1 Bdellovibrionales bacterium
GTATTCGAGCAACAGCTAAAAAACTTGTCATGCATGCTGTAAATATTGAATATGCTGTGAATAAGCTTGATGAGTTGGGGCTTCGCCGGAAGTTAATCAAGATGGGTGATCCTGATAAGATAGATAGTTTTGCATGGTGGCTTAATAGGGAGCCTCTAAGATCAAAGCCTGTTGGTGAGGGTTTTGGTAAGACGGCTCAAGAGTTGGGTATTCGGATTGTAGCCCATGAAATCCGTGATTTTTTAGCCTATGAGTCCATGAGAAGAGCGCATAGTGAGGAACCCAATGTCTTAATTTCAGGAGAAAATATTGCAAGTGAATCTGCAGTTAGGGGAAATGTGTTTTACACAACCTTGGGGCGAGAAGGAATGCGCACAACGGGATCAACCATTTGGTTTGAGGTGGATCCCAATGCACGTGAGGGGTCTGATTTTATTCTTATGCAAGGAGAGATTATTTTTTATAACAAAAAGGCCTTAAGAGTTATTCCAGAATCCCTAAATTTAAGCAAAGAGGATTTGATTCGTATCGTGTATCGCAGAGGCTAATATTATTGTGGCACGAAATTAGCAATCCTCTGGCTATAGATATGTAAAATGAATTATGTTCGTTTTACGCAAAAATGTGATGCCATTTATGGGCCCACAACCTGTAAAGAAGACATGGCACAAGAGGTAGATATGATAAAGCTGGTTATTTTTCTTTCTTTAGTGAGTGTGTCTTGGTTAGCCAATGCAGATGAACCAAAGGTAGAGGTTTATGGTTGTGATTATTCGGCAAGATCGTATTACAAGGGGATTAGCTACACAAAAATCCGACAGGATCGTCGGGTTGAGGGAGAAATACAACTGAGTCAAAGAAAGGATTTGCAGCAAAATATTTATGAAGGAGAGGCTTTGCTTGCGTCCGACGGTTCCGTGCTATCCATAACTATTGTTATGTATAGAGACCTGAACATGAAGGTCAAAGCGATTCTTAAAAAAAATGGCTATAATAGTACAACAGTTTATGCGTCAGGAAGCAGCTCAGAACAGATATTAACTTATGAACCCGGAAGACTTTTGACATCTCGATTGGAGTTAGAAAACTCTCTGGTTTCGACCATTCGATTAAAAGAAAAATATGAAGATAACCCCATGGACTCTATTGATTTCCCAACGAATGTTCCTGTTTTTGACGAGTTGGGAATAGGCTGCCACGTAAGTCTTTTATAATTTTTTTCATTCTAAGCTGATCAAACATTTTTTAAGATTTTCTTCTGCCTTAAGAATAGATTCGTGGCACTTAACATTTGGAACCATATTGAGCATTTGAGTAGGTCTCATGGCTTCGATGCGAATTTTTCCATCATCAATTTGGGTGAGGACAATATTGCATGGAAGTAAAAGAGCAACATCTTGAAATTGCTGATAAGCCTCATAGGCTAAATGGGGATTGCAAGCACCTAAAATTGTACAAGGCCGAATGTCTTTACCAACTTTTTCCTTAATTTTTTTATCAAAGTCAATTTGTGTGAGAATACCAAAGCCAGCAGGTTTGATGGCTTCGATGACTCGATTTTTAACTTCTTCAAGAGATCCTTTTGTTGTGATAGAGATAGAAAGATTTTGCATATTAAGACTCCTTATTATGTGAATTGAGCGTGTCCTCGTCCAATTTCTTCGTTGTTCAAAATAATAATATATTCAACTGGAATTGCTTTTGAAATCATAGCACTGACCCCACAATACTTAGTTTGCGAAAGACGTACTGATTCTAGTAAAACTTGTGGATCAATCTTGCCTGTTAGGCGAAATGTAATAAGGGCCTTTTTAAAAATAACAGGATGACCTGTTTCGGTAGAATCGGCCTCGACATCAATTTCGTAAGTTTCTGGGGTTTGCTTATGCTTTTTAAGAAGAGCTGCCACATCCATGGCAGTACATCCCCCAAGGCCGGCCAGTACAAGTTCTTTAGGCGTTTGACCCGCACCCTTACCAAGGGGAGGTTTGGAGTCCATACTCACGACATTTTCTCCGGCTTGTGCCGTAAAATGCATGCCACCGGTCCACTTGAGTGTATTTTTCATAAAGATTTCCTCAGCTAAACATTTAAAACTTCTTTAATTGCACCCTTTAAAAGATCCTTTGGCATAAAGCCAGATGACATGGAGGGTTCTCCTTTTTTTGGTATAAAAAGTAAGGCGGGAATTCCGCGCACACCAAACATGGCTGCAAGTTCGGGATCTGCCTCGGTATTAACTTTGTAAACGTTGAGTCGACCTTCGTATTCGGAGGCAATCTCTTCTAGGATGGGAGCAAGTTGCCTGCAGGGACCACACCAATCGGCATAAAAATCAACAATTGCAGGGAGGCTTCCCTTAAAGTTCCACTCATGTCCTTTTTCAAAATCAAACACCTTTTCTTTAAATGTTGATTTATTTAAAATTTCCATTTGATTCTCCTTTTTGTATAATATATGATTGAATCGTTATATGTCAATATTGTGTTTTAATAAGATATACATGAGACGCGACCCAAACAAAATGCCTGTACGTGACAGCAATACGGGAGAAGAGAGGGATTAAGGTCGTGCCAGATACTCGGATGACTTAAGAGATAAAAAGAAAATGGGGAGTAATATGGCGGCCATTTCGCTAACAAAGATAAAAAAATCATGTGTTGAGGTGAGTCATATTCTGAAAGCCTTAGCACATCCTCAAAGATTAATGATTTTGGGAAGTCTTTTGCAAGAACCCAAAACGGTAAGCGAACTTGTTGAGTTTTGTAATATCTCACAGTCTCAGATTTCACATTTTTTAATGCGCATGAAGCTTGAAGGTCTTGTGGAGGCCAAAAGAGAAGGAAAGTTTGTTTACTATAGCGTTGCAGACAAAAGGCTCATAAAGCTGATGCAAGCTATTCAAAGCGAGTACTGCTGCTAAAAGGTGCCAGCCGCTTTTTGGGCGCAAAAATGTTCAATAAGGAAGGAGTTTTGTTATGACAATCGAAAATCAAATAAGAGCTTTTGCGGGGTCATTCATTCTTGTAAGCTTGCTATTATCGCATTATCATTCTGCAAACTGGCTTTGGTTTACAGCGTTTGTTGGAACCAACCTATTGCAATCTAGTTTTACAAAATTTTGTCCGCTAGAAATGGCTTTAAAAAAGATTCCAAAAAATTAGTTTACAATGTAGGTATCTTCATCTCGATAAAAATCGCCATCCTTATTGCAAGAAAGAATGATGGTGTATGTTCCTTTAGCACTTGGATCATTTGGGATTGTGATGCTTTTGCTGCTGGCTCCTGAGACAGGACCAAGCCATTCATTTAGGGCGTGATATTTGGGACTTCCGCTTCCATCATCTAAAATACTATCGCCAGTACAAATAACAGGTGGTGGGATTGTGATGTTCCATTTAATTGTAAGAGTTGAGCCGGGGGTACCTTGTTTGGGAGGAAGAACAACAACCTCAAGATCATTTATGCCAACACCAGAGTTTGTATAAACAATAGACGTCATACGCGTACAAGCTGCCGTAAGACATACTAAAAATAGCATAAAAAATAATTTTTGATATTTTTGCACCTTCATAATCTTATAATGAGATATCGGCTTAAAAGCGATAGAACTTAAACAGTGTAAGGATAAGGATAGATTAAGCGTGTGTTATAAAAAAATTGAAAACGGCATTCGACTTTTTCTTTATGTTCAGCCGAATGCTTCTAAGAGTGAAGTCGTCGGTCGACATGGTGAAGAGCTTAAAATTAAGCTAATGTCTCCACCGATTGATGGAGAGGCAAATCAGGAACTTATTGAATTTTTAGCAAAGCTACTTGGTATTCCCAAAAAAAGGATTCTCCTGATACGCGGCCAAACCAATCGCCACAAAATTATTGATTTCATAGACGTAACCGAAGAAACAATAATTCATGTTCTCAAATCCCGCGGGGTTATTCTTACTTAAGCATATACTTTTTTAAACGAGCCTCTAGACTAAGGTTTTATATAAATTAAGATATTGATAATACTAAGAGATTTTGATTTCATAGAAATTGTCTTAAGTTGAGACGATAAAAATCCGATAAAACTTACAGACGGGGGAAGTATGTCTAAAAAAATTATGGGACTTTTGACAGTCATTTTATGTTTTGGATTACTTTTGGGATATCAAAACTGTGCAAAACAAAAATTTTCTAAAGGTGAAAGTGTTAAACCATATTGTACCGAGGCAGAAATGCAAAGTTGGTACAATGTCACTTGGCAAGCTCAGACTGTTAAATGGAAGGACTTAAGTGTTTACGGTAATGGAGCTGCCAGTTTTCCTTACTACAATTGTTCAAAGTATTTTTGGTCTAATCCTCCAGCAGATACATCGTCAGCATTTTGTAGTGGTAAAACCTATAACGAATGTAAAAATAGCGAAAGCTACAATATGCTTGCTTATCTTTCTCCATATGTACTTGTAAGTTCTCAGTCTACCATTCCCGGGCGCGAGGGGCGTACTGATTGCGGTGATGGAAATTACAATACTCATGTTGTTTTTGAGGGAAGTCTATCAACTCCGGGAGTGAAAACTCTTAGTAACGAACAAAATGCAACGTTACAGGTAACGCTGGCTAGCCGCTATTGCACAGCACGTCGGGATAGTAATGGCAATTCTTTTCTAACGGGTGTTGTTGATTTTGATGTCAATCCTAATTTGCCAAATGAGTATAGTCCCGATGCTACAGTCACGATTAGATGTCTTAGTAGTTTGACACAAAAGCCTACAGATGTTTCGAATACTTGCTATAGCAATAATCAAGATGTGCCACCAGTAAAGCTACACAGTGTGATTACTGATAATGCACGCTATGGTGCCTATTGTAATGGTAATCAAACTTGTTTAAGTGCTATCAAAAACTATGATTATAATTCTCTTTGTAGCGGACTTGGTGATTTAAAAGATGTTAGCATGCGAGAAGAATGTGGAAAGAAAATTTGCCAAGCTGTAGATCCCACTTATGCTAAGGGCGTTCTCGTTGAG
>JBDHWX010000139.1:0-4979 GCA_039810365.1 Bdellovibrionales bacterium
AGGGCTGTGAGGTTGTTTACACAAAAGATGGAGTTTCGAGGGTTGAAGGGGCTGGTCAATCTTTTGAAGGATGCCTTAAAATTCTAGAAAATATAAAATCGAATCTCGAAAAAGCCTGGTGGAAATGTCAGGATGTTACCAAAACCGTTCAGATAGAAGAATAATGATTTCTAAAAAAATAGAAAAAGAAGATCTGACAATTGCTGTGTGCCAGCTTATTTCAACAAATGATTTTAAAAAAAACTCTTTGCAGATTCAAAAGCTTTTGAGTCAGATTCCTGATCCACAAGCCGTAGATATTATTACTTTACCCGAAAATTCTTTTTTTATGAGATTAAAAGAGGGCGAAGAAGTTCAATATCTGACACTTGAAGATCCTTTGTGGGATTTTTATAAAGATTATGCCCTTAAAAATAATCTTATGATCCATGTGGGGGCGACTCCGCTTATCTATCAAGGCAAAAAAAGTAATGCCACGATTTTGATTATGCCAGATGGTAGTCTTCAATCACCTTATCAAAAAATGCATTTATTTGATATTGAACTTGAAAATCAAAAGCCTGTTTGCGAGTCAGATGTGTTTTGCCATGGGGATAAGCCCGCCATTGTAGATTTTTGCGGTTGGAAGATTGGCCTTACAATTTGTTATGATATTCGTTTTTCAGAATTGTTTTTATATTATCAAAAAAAAGAAGTTGATGCTATTTTTGTACCCAGTGCTTTTTTGGTGGAAACGGGATGTGCCCACTGGGAAATCTTGAATCGTGCCCGAGCAATTGAGACACAGAGTTACATTGTGTCGGCAGCTCAGGGAGGAAAACACTCGCCAAGTCGAGAGACTTATGGCCATACCATGGTCGTGGATCCTTGGGGAAAATGCATTGTTGAAATAAAAGAAGAAAATCATCAGGACCTAAAGATAGTGACTCTGCATAAGGAAATAGTGAAGAAAGTTCGCAAACAAATTCCCATGAAAAATCATTGGCGGATGAACGTCCAGTTCTAGCTTCTAAGTTTATAGTTACAGGGAGAAAATCCGAAAAGAAGTTGATGATTTCTTTTCAAAAAATATTGGTATTCATATTTTTGTTTGTTGTTCCCGTTTTTTCTTGGGCGCAAGAGGCAATTATTTCTATCGAAGAAGATGACGTTTTGCCAATTTCTTCTGTGAGAATGGATGATGTCGTGGAACCGCCAAAAGAAAATTTTACTTCATCAAGCAAAAGCGATATGTGGGAGCAATATGAGAGTGGTGAGCTTGATGAAAAAGCCTATGTTTTACTCCAAGATGAATACAATGCAACGGCATCCAAAGATCCCAAAACTCGCGCTGCGTGGTTAAAAAGGCAAAACGTGTTAAAAAGAGCCATAGCAAAAAAAAATCAAAAAAAGCCGAGCGTTATGGCAAAAAAAGAAAAGCCCTCTGGACGAGATATTGCTTCTGAAAAAAAGAAATCCTTATCCAAAAAGGGAACTTCTCAAAAAGTTGTGCCGAAAAAGTCTGATACTAAAAAAGTATTAAAAAAAACAGTAGCAAAAAATAAAAAGAATACTACAAAAGCGTCAGGGCAAGTTCAAACAACGCTGCCACAAAAGAGGCTGCCTGCGAGTTTACCGCCCAAAGTGATAAAGCCACAGCAAAAACCATCTGGCATAAATTCAAAAATTTTAGAAGATGATTTTAAGCCTGTGAATTAAACAGTTCTATAAATTTAGATATAGCTTGCGCTCGATGGGAAATTTTATTTTTTTCCATAGGACTTAGTTCGGCCAGCGTTTTTTGAAAACCTTCGGGTATAAAAATATTATCATAGCCAAAACCATTTGTACCGCGCATATCTTTTGCAATTTCACCTCTTAAAATGCCTTCAAATAAAAATTCTTTTCCCTCAGGATTATAGGCCATTAAAACACAACGAAACTGTGCTTTTCGGTTTGCAGGTGAACGCAGATTCAACATTTTTAAGACTTTGCTTGTGTTTTCGATATCTCGTGCATGGTCACCCGCGTAGCGTGCTGAAAATATACCGGGCATTCCTTGTAGACCGTCAACTTCAAGCCCAGAGTCTTCTCCAATGACCCACTTATCGTTTGTAGAAGCAAAAAAACTTTTTGTTTTAATGCGAGCGTTTTCTTCAAATGTTTTTCCATTCTCAGGGGGCGGCGTAAAGGATTTCATATCTTGAAGTGAAAAAGTTTTTATATTGGGATAACTTTTTTCAAGAAGAGATTTGATTTCTTTGAGTTTTCCTTGATTTCCGGTAGCGATCCAAATTTCCATAAGTTCCTAAACGTTAAGAGGGAAAAAAGATGAAATGATATCAGATTGTTTTTTAAAAAGTTCTAAGCAGCCATGAGTTGCTAAGGCCGTCATCATGTCCATTTCACTTTTTGTAAATGGTGTTTTTTCGGCAGTCCCTTGGATTTCGACAAAAGCTTTTTGAGAGGTCATAACGAAGTTCATATCAGTATCGATACTGGAATCTTCCTGATAATTGAGATCAAGGATGGCGGATCCTTCGTTAAGCCCAACACTGACGGCTGCAACATAACCGCGAAGGGGAATTTCTTGAAGAATTCCTTTTTCTTTCATTTTATTAAGTGCCATGGCAAGTGCCACAAAGCCGCCAGTAATAGCCGCAGTCCTTGTGCCGCCATCTGCCTGAAGAACATCACAATCTACAACAATGGATCTTTCGCTAAGCTTTGTAAGATCTGTAATGGCTCGAAGTGAGCGCCCAATCAGTCTTGAAATTTCTTGAGTCCGTCCAGATGTCATGGCTTTTTCGCGATGAATTCGTGTGTGCGTTGAACGAGGAAGCATACCATATTCGGCGTTAATCCATCCTTTGCCAGAACCTTGAAGCCATTTGGGAATACTTTCTTCAACAGAGGCTGTGCACAGAACGCGTGTGTTTCCCATTTCGATAAGAGCAGAGCCTTCTGGATACAAGATGACATTGGGGACGATTTTAACTGGGCGCAACTCGTCCATCTTTCGAGAATCAAAACGCATTTGAAAACCTTTCGCTTATAACCGGTGAGGGACAATATGGCTTGAGAATTCTGATTTGTCTATTTTTTCCTTAAAATTTTTAATGCTCTCAAATAAAGCTTCAGCAACAGATATTTGATATTGAGGATCTTTTAGCTTTTGTAAATCTTCCTTATGAGTCATAAAGCCAACTTCGACAAGAACTGAGGGAATAGGAACGCCCGCAAGAACACGAAAGGGACCTTGTCGAATAGGTTCGTCGCGGAGAGAAAAAGTTTTTTTCCATGGATTTTTTTTCCATGTTTTGACGATGGTTTCAGCAAAGACTTCACTGGCATAAACACTTTGAGTTTTATTGATGTCTTCGATGATAACGGCAAGATCTCCTTTTTTTTCAGTTCGGCCAGTTTCCTCGTCGTGTCCGATTTCGCTGTTTTCACGGCTTGCTAAAAACATGGATTCTTCGTCTGGTGGCATTTGACTTTGAAAATAGATTTCTGTTCCGCGAGCATGGATATCGGGAGAGCTATTCATATGGATGCTTAAAAACAAATCGGCGTTTTCTTGAATTGCCTTTTGGCAACGATCGCTTAAAGGAATATCGCGATCACTTTTTCGAGTGAGGATGGCCTGATATTCTGAATCTTGGCCCATGATCGTTTCAAGTTTTTTTGCGATTTCAAGGGTGAGTTGGGATTCCTTTAGGGATCCTGTTGTTGCGCCGGCATCTGTGCCACCATGGCCGGCATCGATCATAACTTTAAAGGGCATAGCAAGAGCAACGGAATTCAATGTCATAACAATAAGAAAGGATAAAAGTTGTAGCATCTTGATATTTTAAAAAGGATTGAGTAGTTTGCAGAGACGAGAATTAAAAACGAGGACAATGGTCCTAGGAAAAAAATGCCACGCTATTGACGTGTCTATTTGCTTCTGTCATAAGAGTTGCTGTTTTTGCTATTTTAAAACTGAATAGGGTTCGGAACAAAGGAAGAAATATGCTGTTTTATGCAATGACCTCTCAAGGGTTAGAGGACGTCTTGGTACAAGAGCTTCAAGAATTGGGACTAAAAAAGGTAACAAAAGCCTTTTTGGGGGCCTACTTCGAAGGCGAAATGGAAGATTGTATAACGGCTAATATTTGTTCTCGAATCGCAACTCGAATTATGCTTCACCTTAAGACCTTTGAAGCAAAAAATAATGATGATCTTTATCAAAACGTAAAAGATATCCCATTTGAAGACTATGTTGATGCCGACAAAACTCTTGTTGTTCACGCAACAGCTCGTGGAGAAATTTTTAAAGACTCACGATTTGTTGCTCTGAAAGCTAAAGATGCCATTGTAGATCGATATCGTGGAAAATTTGGTGTGCGTCCAAGTGTAGATAAAGATAGCCCAGATCTTATAGTGAACGTGCGAGTGGTTCGTGATCAGGTCGATATCTCTTTAGATACTTCGGGGGATAGCCTTTCTTTGAGGGGGTATCGTAAAACGACAGTTATGGCGCCTTTGCGTGAACACTTGGGTTATGGTCTCTTAAAGCTTGCAGGGTGGAGTCCGACAATGAATATTGTGGATCCTATGTGTGGCTCTGGTACTTTTGTGATAGAGGGGGCCTTAACGGCACTCAATCAATATCCGGGGCTAAATAAATCTTGCTTTCAATTCCAAAAATATAAAAATTATGACGACGAAATGTTTCAATCGCTTTGTGATAAATATTTAAGTCAGGAGCTGCAGGAAACGGCAACACGTTTTTTTGGTTATGATGTCAGCAGAGAAGCTGTGAGTGCCGCAAAGGATAACGTTCGGGCTGCGGGTGTTGAGGATCTCGTCACGATTTCGAGAAGTGGAGTAGATGCTCTTCAGGCACCATGCGAGTCTGGTCTTGTTATAGTGAATCCTCCCTACGGAGAGAGACTTGATGATGAAAACTTAAAAGATGTATATCGAGATTTAGGTTATTCTTTAAAAAATAATTT
>JBDHWX010000140.1:0-4949 GCA_039810365.1 Bdellovibrionales bacterium
TTTCAGATCTCTTTATCTGGGATCTTGAAACCGGAATTGCACGTAGACTCACACGAGGTCTAAGAGCCCGAGAACCCAGTGTTTCTCCCGACTCCAAAAAAATTGTTTATGTCTCAACTGATCGCGGAGAAACCTTTTTAAATCTTATCAACACCGATGGAACACTTGCTCGTCGAATCTATACCCCCCCAGCTTTTGCCCGCGTATCTCATCCCGATTTTATAAGTAATACAGAAATTGTTTTTGCCCAAAAAGACGAACATGGCGATGATCACCTCCAAATATTAGATCTCTCAAAAGGGCAAATCACAAGAACCTATAACGCTTTAAAAAATTCCAAACTCCCAACTGTGACAAAAAGAGGAATCGTTTTTACCTCAACAAACTCAGGCGTTGAAAATCTCTATCTCACATCCTTTGATTTAAAAAAAACACAAATTTTAACCAACAGTTTAACTCGCATACAAAATGGAACCCTCGACCCTGATGAAAATAAAATTCTCTATAGCGAAATGACCGCAGATGGGGCTTTGTTAAAAATGACCCCCCTGCAAGATTTTAAAACTTTACCGCAAATCCAACAGGCTCTTGCCCAAGACTTTCCCAAATCAAACAACGCTTCCGCAAAAGAAATCGCCAGCACAGAAAAAAATTATCACTCTCTTGGTTACCTTTTTCCGCAATATATTTTTCCTTGGGTCACATTACTTCCCAATGGGGTTGTACCAAGCCTTTACACAACGGCTAATGATCCCCTAGGCTTTCACTCCTATCTTCTGAGTGGTTATTTTGATTCACGAGCAAAAAAAGGAGGCGGATCTTTTGCCTATAGTTGGAACAATAGCCTTGGGCAAACAAGCCTTTCTGCAGCCAGCAGTCTCCTTTATTTCACAGGTCTTGATATGTCGACAACAAATCGCTCTCTAAAAATTAGCCATGGTTTTTATCTTTTTCCTCACAGCGAAAGATGGCAATTCTCGGGAGGCTATCTCTACCGAGAAGAAACTTTACCCGCAACTTCTGCTTCCAGTCAGCGTACCTATTTTAGCAATAGCCCTTCCTTAGCATTAAACTATTCCTATCTTTCAAAAAATTTACTCGATCTCGTTCCTTCTGGAGAACTTGCAAGCCTTGGCTACAAGAGGGTTTTAAATAAAACTCTTAAAGAAAATTACAATCAATATTCTGGAAGCTTTCAATACTATCATAAAAAGTGGTTACCCGATCGCCACGCTCTTTCTCTAAAGTTAAGGGGACTTCACTCTCCCCAAAATCGCAGCCTTTTGCTTTCTACAGTGACCACTCAGGCCGAATATTCCCTAGACCCATCAGCTAGTGAAAGTTTTATGATTCGTGGCTATCCCGATGGCGAATTTTTAGGTTACGGAATAGCTCTTGGAAGCCTTGTTTACACTTTTCCCCTTATGGATATTTATAACGGTCCAAATGACCCAACACCATTTTTCACAAAAAAACTTTATGCCGATGTTTTTGTGGATGCCGTCACTCTTCGTGGTGGTTATTTTGGCAAAGACAATCTTTTATATCGTACGGATTTTCACCAGTTCCATATGAGCGCGGGGATAGAGCTTATGCTTGATACCACTATTTTTTACGGATCACCCGTTACGTTTAAAGCTGTTTTAGCCCAAGGATTTAATAAAAAGGCTCAAGGTGGAACTTCATTTTATACGGCACTTGGCGCCCCACAACTATTCTAGACGCTGCTGAGATTTTCATCTTGACCCGCAAGGTCATTTATCCTCTATAATAATAGATGTGTGGAGGGTTTATGCAAGAAACCGAATGGATTAAAAGTCTTATCGAATCTGAACAAAAAATGGAAGAAAGTGGCATTGTGGATATGTCACCAGATTTTGATATAGAAAAAAATCTTGAATACGAAACCATCTCCTTACTCAATAAACTCAAGGACCTTCTTATCGATTCTACGACTGTTTATAATAAACTTCGCGGTGCCGTTACAGGCGGAATTAAAATCTATGGAATTTCCAAAACAAAAGCCGACTTTATGGTTTTTAGAAATGGTTATAAGTTATTCTTTGCTTTAAAAAAGCCTGGGATTATTTCGATTAAAACTCACTACCACGGCAATGACCTTCTTTCTCAACAAACCGAAGCTCTTGATCAAATCGGGCAAGAAGACTTAATTGAGGCGCGAATGGGAGCTTTTAACGAAGTCATTTGGACTTTTCAAGAACAGCCCATAAACGTTGAACATCTGGTCAAACATTATTTTTCTCGTTTTGTAAAACAAAGCACAAAGTAACAGCTCACTGAACAAGAGTGATATCTTTTTGTTTGATTTGGTTGTTCTCGCGATACTCCACCACAATCTGATTTTTACCGCTCTGCAATTGAATATAATCTGTTGAATACTGTTTATGCTTTACAAAGAGGGTTATGGATTTGCCTGTCGTCTTATTTTCGATTGACGAAATTTCAATAGGATTACGACATAATGATCCATGAAGGCGAACCTGCAAGGCTTTTACCGAGATCTCTTGATTTGACATTTGCTCACACGGCAAATCAATGATCTCCGTAGATCTTAGCTGTCTGGCAATACTTGCCGGCTCACGGTCTCCCATAACTGTTGCCGCAAGAGATTCAATGGGCCCAGCCTCTTTCATGCTCCAAAAAACGCAAAGGCTTAGAAACCCAAAAAAAGATAAAAAGAATCTAAAAAAATTTCTAGTTATTTTCACTTTGATAAGATCGGAAAAAGTCAAAAAATTGACGAGACCTGTTTTTTAAAAAAATCTGTTTCAAACTGAGATTTGTTACGAGCTTAATTCAAAATATATAACTCAAACCCGCAATGGCACGTTTTTCACGAATCGTAATGGTCTGAGAGCTACTCACATCATCAGGATTTGCAACTTCGTACTCACGAAAAGGAGAAAGAGTAAGGCTGATGGAAAGATTAGGGGTTAAATTCTTTTTGCCAATGATATTAAGAGCCGGATGCTTGACATAGTAGTCAGTAATAAAGCTATAGTCTAAACCCAAATCTTTGTACATCGTATAGATCATTTCATGCTCGCCAAACTCCATACGTGTCTGAAGGTTTACAATTGGGTTTTTCATTGTTAAATCAATCGTATTAGAAGATATTTTATACTTCAGTCGAAATTTAATATTTTGAGAAAAAGAAAAATCCACTTTTTGTAGCTTTTGTTTTGTTTCATAAACTGTTTTAAGATCTGGATTATTTTTGGCTTGCTTATCAAAGTGATATTCAACCACACGACGAAGCATATAGTTTCCAAAAGCATCTTGCTGCTTTTGATAATCTTTTTCGTTAAAAATTTGAGATTGGCCTTCTGTAAAATTTGTCGTCATGTAGGGCGTTCTGGTCTGAATAATTTCAGCCTCAGTTCGACCAAATTTTTCGTAATATCTTCTTGTAATCTCTTTTGAAAGTTCAGGATCAAAAATCTTATCTTTAAGCGAAACTTCATCTTTATAAGGATCTTCCACTGTATAGAGAATCGTTCCTGTTTCTTCAGACTCAGGATCTGCAGAATTAGAATACCCGCGAGCTGCATCTTCATTGCGCCAAGGGTGTGCCATATCGGCTAAAGCCTTAGGCGCTACTGCCGAGATGCCAAATAAGAATAAAAGGACACTTAAAACTCTTCTCATACCAAACAAAAATGCAAAACCAAGACCTGTTTTTGGCATTATAACTATTTGAAAACACAAAGAAAATGCATAAAAACAAAGGCAACAAAAAGAGAACATTTTAAGTGTCTAAACAACTGTCCCCATAAATTGAATAATCTAAGAATTTCATATATTTACATATATTTTTTATTCAACATTTAAGTGACAAAAATGGTCTTATCAAATGACAAGTGCGACAAGGCCCTTACCCATTGAAAACTTTGATTTTTACGCGCCGCCACTACCAAAAATAGAACTCTCTTCATAAAATTTGAGAAATGAAGACAGCTTACGAAAGGGCAACGTTGAAGATTCGTTCTGATTTGCATATTGCTCGCAGGGTTTTTCACGCATTGGGTGTTGGCGTTATTATTCTTCTTTATCGGGTTCTTGACCGCCAAGATATGGTTATTCTTTTTTCAACTTTTACAATGGTCTGTCTTGCCATTGATATTCTTCGACTCAAATCAAGAGCCTTAAATGAAAAGCTCATTACTTTTTTTGGAAACTTTATTCGAAGAAATGAAATGTTAGGCCTTACAGGAATGTCTTTTTTATCTCTTGGAGTTACCATTGTTGCATTAGTCTTCCCCAAAGACGTCGCAACCCTTGCTCTTTTGATGCTGGCTGTTGGTGATCCTGTTTCCAGTATTTTTGGAATACTTTACGGCAAAGATGTTTTGATTCGTAAAAAAACTTTGCAAGGAACTTTGGCTGGTTTTATTGCCTGTTTTGTCGTGAGCCTTACTTATTTTTCTATGGCAGGACTTATGCAAGAACGAAGCATTTTGGCCTCTCTCTTTGCTGGCCTTATTGGAGCTGTATCTGAGCTCACCCCCGTCTTCGGGCTTGATGACAATTTGACTTTTCCAATCATGAGTGCTTGTTTGTTATGGATCCAATTTCAGATAATGTAGAACCCAACAATAAAAGGGTCTTTATGCGCTTTCGAAGAAAGAATTTTCAACGACCTCATCGTCCCTTACGAGAAAAACTTGGGCTTACGATTTATGTGCTGCCAAATCTTTTAACCAGCACCAATATGTTTTTTGGCTTTCTTTCCATTATTTACTCTATCAAGGGCGATTTTACGACTGCAGCCTATGCCATTGTCGGCGCTAGTATTTTTGATCTTCTTGATGGGCGTGTAGCGCGCATGACGGGGGCCACTTCTCGCTTTGGTGCAGAATATGATTCTTTAAGTGATTTAGTAAGTTTTTGTATGGCCCCAGCTCTTTTAATGTTTTTGTGGGCCCTTG
>JBDHWX010000141.1:0-4893 GCA_039810365.1 Bdellovibrionales bacterium
CAGAATTGGGGTGCATGAGTTTCTTCCATAATTAATTCTCCTGAATATATCGAATTTCAATTTCAACGTGGTTATCTTCTTCTTTTAAAATAGAGTGCTCCATTTTGCGTTCTTCTAAAAGAGGTAATAAAAATTGTGGCACCCTTTGATTGATTTGAAGAAGCTTTGCTTCTTTGGGTAAGTGATTGAGAACAGCAAGTGTCATTTCCATAGGAGTCGGCGGAGGAAGATCTCTCACATCAAGTGTCCATTGCGATGGAGAAACTTTGAGTCTTTTAGGAAGCTCAGGGTATTCGGAAATAGCGCTATCAAGTTCTTTTGGAAGAGTCGTTCCGCTTTCTTTATAAAACCAGATCATCCAATCATCACCCTGACTGTATTCAACCCAGTGTTGGAATCCTTTTCCACCCAAAACTCTAAAAAGGGGTTTAGGTTCAAAAGTAGCCCGTAATCTTAAAGCTCCCTCTGGTGGAACTTTGCTTACAGCTTGCATGATAACACTAAAAGGCTCGCCGCCTGATTGTAAAATGGGGCGAACATCAAGGTTAACAACATTAGCCTCTGCTGTTGCTTTTACGGTTTCTGGTGCGTTTGTTAAGTTTGCTTGCATTAGTATCCTCCTTGGTTCAATTGTTCTAAAGCGGCACGATCGATTTTTTCTGGAGTCCATGGTGGATCCCAGACAAGATCAATTTCAACTTCTTGAACGCCTTCGAGGTTTCCTAAAGCCTCGTTAACAGCGTTTTCCATATAAGTTCTCATGGGGCACCCACGAGTAGTGAGAGTCATTGTGACAGTCACCTTGCCTTGGTCGATTTTAAGGCCATAAATAAGTCCCATATCAACGATATTGAGATTCACTTCAGGGTCGATAACTTCCCTAAGCTTTTCTCTTATGAGTTCTTCTGTAAGATCCATGAAGGGAGTCCCTCCTTTCTTTTAGGATGAAGTAGAGTTTTTATTTGAATAAGGGCGCAAAATGCTCCTACCATCATAAGAGCAGAGCCAATGTAAAGAAGAATAGCTGATTTAAATCCAAGTCCTATGGTCCAAAGAAGAACACCGCTTGCAACAAGGAATTCTGTTAGAAGACCAATTTGGGGGCTAGTAAGATCTTTAACCTTGGGTGGAATTTTTCCTTTTTCAGGGCGCGAGTATTTCACAAACCAAACTAAAAAGGGGCAAACACGGTGATAAATTCCAAGAGTAAAAAAACAAAGCCAACCCACTAAGATAAAGGCAACAAAGGGCATAGGATCAGGTAGAAAAAATGATGAAATCCAAGCTAGCAAAAGAAAAAGAGTTGCAAGGGAAGCAATATGAATACCTGTATCTTTTTCTTTTCTTAAACGAGCCTTTAAATAAAAGTAAAATTGAATGGCCCAAATAAAAGAGCCAATGGCTGCTAAGGTCCATCCTACTTGTGTCCATGGATTTGGAAAGAAAGCGCAAAGAACGCCGGTTACAGGAATAAGCATCCAAATAGGAAGAAGAGTTTTGATGGGAATAGAAGAGTTTCCTCGAGAAAGTGCAAACATTGGTACAAGATGTGAGCCCACACCAATTACCATGGAGCCCACCCACCCAAAAAGGGCTAAGAGAAGGTGGGCCGGGAAATATCCTGGAGGTAAGATAAGCCAAGAAGGCATATAGCCAAGCCTTGCAAGGCCACCGCTAGCACCCAAAAGCCACACACACCAAATAGAGATAAAAGCAACACCAACTAAAAACCTTGTGATTTGGCCTTGTTTGGCCTGCACAAGAATCGGAACGATTTGCCATGTGTAAAGGAAAAGTGCAACTCCAATAAGAAGAAATCCTGTTGCAAATAAAATGGCCTTTGCGGCGAGAAAACCTAAAACAAAAAGAACAACACCAGAAGCCCAAAGCCTTCTTGAAAAAGAAGAAAGTTTATGATTCAAGGGCTTTCCGCCAAGGGCCACATTTGAGAAAACCTGAAGAGCACCAAAGATAGATAAAGAAAGCCAGCCTAGGGTTAAAAAGTGGACCCCCGCAATCACGCGAAGGTCACGATAGCCACCTGATGCAAGAAGATCACTGTTGATGAGAAGAGCGAGTAACCCCAAGAGGAAAAACCCAAATGCTGTTGCAAGATGCTTAAGAGCCTCTTGAGCATTTGCAGTTCCTCCTCCTACGGATAAACCACCCATAGGGCTTGGAGGGGCTACTGACATTTGATGACCTTAACCTTCCAGTCCACAGGGCCTTTTTCGATGTAATGAAACTCAAAAGAATCTTTTCCGTAGTCTTCTAAAAGTGTGTAGTACATACATTGGGGGTCATGGTCGAGAGTGAGATACATGGTATCTCCGATATCCATTTTCTTCCATGTTCCAATAATTGTATCAAAACGATTTTTAGGTTCTACGGGGCGAACATCCAATTGAATTTCGTTTTTGCTTTGAACAGTTTCCATTTTTAAAAACTTTATTTTGTTTTAGTTAAACGAACTCTCCACCACTCAGGACCTTCTTCAACGTATTCCCATTTAAAGGCATCTGCACGTTCGTAGGTGAATTGGTGCTTTAAAGGGCGGGGATCGTGATCGTTTACAAGAATGAAAGATTCGTCTTTTTTTAAGCTATCAAAAGTTTGGAATATAGCAGGATGCTTTTGTGCAGGTGGAATAAGAGTTACATTGAGTTCTTTGACGTCGGCCATGGTTAATCCTTTCTTTTAATGGTTTATGAGAATGGTCGATAAAAACGTATTTTTACGTTTTTATGCAAACTAGGACTTATTTATAGGGTCGTCAACTTAAAATATATTTTTGTGGTTCTTTACACTTTTACATATTTACAAGAATTAAGGCTCAAGGTAGAGTCACTACCAATGAAAGACGCGCTGCTAAAAAAGACAAAAACAAAAATTCTTGATCTCATCAAACACAAGGGAACGCTTTCTGTTGATGAGGCGACCAAAACTCTTAGGCTTGCAAAATCAACAGTTCGTCAGCACTTATTAGCCATGGAAAAACAAGGGTTTGTTGTTGAAAAAAGAAATAATATTGGAACGGGCAGGCCGCAACTCGCTTACCAAGTTTCCGAAAGTGCAAATAAGCTGTTTCCATCTCAGGATGCAGAACTTTTAAAAAAAATGCTCACTCGACTCATAGAAGATGGTCATAAGGAATGGGTTGATGGATTTTTTAAAGATTACTGGAAAGAAAAAAAGATCAAATTTCAAAATATTTTAAAAGAAAAGAAAAAAAATGACCCTAAAACGATCAGGCAAGTTCTTTATCAGGTTTTAAAAGATGAGGGGTTTATGCCTGAAATTGTGGAGACTAAGGATTCTTTGATTGTTAAGGAATGTCACTGTCCGTTTTCTGAGGCTGTTAAGGCTACAGAGATTCCATGTCGGCTTGAAGCTGAGTTTTTAAAAGACGTTATGAAGACGGATCTTAAAAGAGAAAGTTATATTCCAACTGGCTCAAGTTCATGTGCTTATCGTACCCTTAAAAAGTAAACGCACTCTTAAAAAATAAGTTATAAGAAATAGAGCTTGAATCTTAGGTGCCCATTATCTAATCTTGACGCCAATGATAGATAAAAAGCAGACGCTAAAAGCAACACTTAGTGAACTATCGAATTTTCCTGTTTTTCAGGGATTGAAGACATCTGAAGTAGAAGCTTTATGTGGGGGCGGTCATGTTGTTGTAACTCCTCACCACCATTACTTATTTCAACATGGTCATGATGCCCATTTTTTTGGTTTTGTTTTAAGTGGGGCTTATAAACTTTTAAAGCCATCGCCTCAAGGAGAAGATACTATCATTTATTTTTCAACACCAGGTGATATTATTGGAGTTTTGGTTATGGCTCAGCCGGGATCCCAATATCCTCTTTCATCTATCGCCATGGGGCCATCACGTTTTTTAAAGATCCCAAGAGAAACATATCTAAAAAACTGGGTTCAATTTCCAGATGTTATTCTTAAAACGCAAAGTCTGCTTTCATCGCGCATCAGGCAGCTCCATAATCAAAAAGTCATGTCTAAGGCTAACCTTCATTCTAAATTAGCATTTGTTTTAATTGAGATTTTAAAAAAGGCTCAAGATAAAGATGACCTGACTCTGCCGCTTCCCATTACGCGCAAAGAGTTAGCTGATAATTTAGGCACATCTGTTGAGTCTGTTATTCGTATTATGAGTGAGTGGTCTAAAGAGGGGGTTTTGGAAACCAAGGATCAACACATTAAGATTTTAGACCTTAAAAGAGTCTTACAAATTGTTAATTCCTAGACTTACCTGACATAGATCATAGGACTTGTGAAATCATCTAAACCTTCATAAAAATTGTTGAATTTTAAAGCTGTTAAAGTCAGTATGATTTAACAAACATTAATCCAACGGAGAGTTCGTATGCAAAAGATCAAGTACATCTTATGTGCTGCCAGTTTTTTACTTTTTATAAGCCCTTCGCTTTTTGCCAGATCAAGCGATGACAATAAAAATGAAAAAATCAAAGGTGAAGAAAAAGCCATTCTAACAGATGCGCCAAGTGTACCTCCTCCGCTTAATCGTTCGTATGCAACAAAAGTGATTGTTGATCTTGAGGTAAAAGAGGTTGAGTCTCAGCTTGCTGACGGTGTGAAATATACCTTCTGGACATTTGGCGGCCATGTTCCTGGAAAATTTATTCGTATTCGAGAAGGTGATCTTGTTGAATTCCGTTTGCACAATCACCCTAAAAATAAAATGCCTCACAATATTGACCTTCATGCGGTCACTGGTCCTGGTGGTGGAGCTGCTGCTTCTTTAACAGCCCCCGGCCATACATCAGTTTTTTCTTTTAAAGCATTAAACCCAGGTCTTTACGTTTATCACTGTGCAACAGCCCCTGTCGGAATGCATATTGGAAATGGAATGTA